>JAUVIX010000039.1 GCA_030592565.1 Chlorobiota bacterium | reverse complement strand
TAAATTACCACAAATCTGCATCAGTACAGATTTTTATTGGCTATGGAGGTCAATAATATTGATGCAAATATATCAATATTTTTCAAGGTAGCAAAATGAATAAAAGATAGACTAACTTTGAACCCGGATTACCCTTGCTAATGCAATAGTTCAGCTCGTTACTCACTTCCTATTGCATAAGCCGGGTTGAAATTTTTATGAATGATGAACAAAGGCGGCAAAAAAATTAAAAAAATAGTACAGGACGCTAAGGAGGCCATTGCCGGGACAGAACAGGATTTTACCACAGGCAGTCTAAAACGGGCTATCTTTCTGTTGTCTGTACCGATGGTTCTGGAAATGGTGATGGAATCCATTTTTGCTATTGTGGATATATATTTCGTTTCTAAATTGGGGGCAGAAGCTGTAGCCACGGTGGGCATAACCGAATCGTTGGTTACTATTGTGTATGCTATAGGCGTTGGATTAAGTATGGCTACCACTGCTATGGTCTCAAGAAGGATCGGAGAGAAGAATCCTGAAGCAGCAGCCAGAGTTGCTTTTCAGTCGATTATCACCGGATTGTTTGTTTCGATATTAATAGCTATCCCCGGAATTATATATGCTTCTGAGCTGTTGCAGTTGATGGGTGCTTCACAGGAGATATACACCAATATGTCGGGCTATACTGCTATTATGCTGGGAGGCAATGCCGTTATTATGCTGCTCTTTATCATTAATGCGGTATTCAGAAGTGCGGGCGATGCAGCTATTTCAATGCGTGTGCTATGGATTGCTAACATTATCAACCTGATCCTGGATCCAATGCTTATCTTCGGGATAGGACCATTTCCTGAACTCGGGGTGATGGGTGCCGCTGTTGCTACAAATATTGGTCGCGGACTGGCAGTGATATACCAATTTTACCTGCTTTTCAAAGGAAACGGAAGAGTAAAATTACTGATAAGTCATATTTCTGTTCATCTGCAAACCATCAGGTCATTATTAAAATTATCAATGGGTGGGATTGGCCAGAATATGATTGCTATGTCAAGCTGGATAGGATTAGTCAGAATTATTTCTGAATTTGGAAGTGATGCCATAGCCGGCTATACCATTGCTCTCCGTATTATCCTGTTTGCCCTGTTACCTTCCTGGGGAATCAGTAATGCCGCCGCTACTCTGGTAGGACAGAACCTCGGTGATAATAAACCCGATCGTGCCGAAAAATCAGTGTGGGCTGTAGGAAAGGTAAATATGGCTTCTATGGGGATCATTAGCATTATACTTATCCTGTTTCCTTCGGCATTTATCCGGCTGTTCATCGATGATCTGGCCGTTATTGTCAGCGGTACTCTGAGTTTAAGAATTCTGGCATATGGTTTTGTTATGTATGGACTGGGAATGGTATTGGTTCAGGCACTGAATGGGGCGGGTGATACGCTTACGCCTACAAAAATTAATTTTTTCTCCTTCTGGGTATTGGAAATACCACTGGCATATTTTCTTGCACTCAGTCTGGGCATTGGTGAAACAGGTGTCTATTATTCAATTGTGATGGCCGAGTCGGCTATGACTATTGCTGCTGTGTGGTATTTTAAGCGGGGAAAATGGAAGTTGAAAGTGGTGTAGTTTCAGAGTGCATTTATTTTATGGGGAGAAGGTTATCTTTTTCTCAAAAGTGATGATTTATTTTTGCAAAAAATTAGGATTGGGGGTTGCTTACAGACGAAGATAACACACCCCCACCTACGCCTTGACCGACACACCCCCTCTCGGCCTGCACCAAAATTCAGCCCACAGAGGGGAGTAATGGAACATAGCCGTCAACTTAAGACTATAAACAGCTTATTTGCAGCGCATAAAGTTATTTGATAAAATGTTTGCACCCCTCACCTAAATCCTCTCCCCACGGGAGAGGAAAGGCCTGCACCTCACCCTATCACCTTAACACCTCTTTCATCACAAGATGAGATTTAACAGTTCCGAAAGCCGGGAGATGCAGGCTGTAATACTTTATCAGGCTTTCGAGAAGCTGCCCTCTTAAGGCAGAGGGGATTCTTAATGTTTTCAGATTGTCAAAGGATGTATTGATAAGATAATTCAGATATTGAGATTCCGGCATTTTCAATAACAGTTCTGCCGGTTGGTTTGTCTTTATGAATAACCCCTCCTGAAGATCGAATGTATCTGCTTGCATAGAAAAATTATTTTTGGGGAAGAACCCAAGAAATCCGGTAAACTGCACCATAAAAAGCAGGTGAAAATTAGCAATAGTATCAGATTCCAGATCCAGCAATTTTATACTTTCATAAATAAACTCAAACAGGGCATTATTAGATTCCTCCTCTCTGATAGATTTATAAAGAATTTCATTGATAAAGACAGCAACAGCACTCTTCTTCATATCAAAGGGAATAGAGGTAAATACAAATCCCGGCCGTAACTCCTTAATATTATGGATACTTTTCTTCTCCTTAAAATAGACTTCAAGATCAACCAATGAGAGGTTTTGAAGGAGTGCAGGTTTTATTTTCGCACTTTTACTTCTCACACCTCTGACCATATACGACTGAAGCCCGAACTCCTCTGTGTAGATTTTTACTATTACACTAGTTTCGGAATACTTAACACTATTTAATACTACTCCCCTGGTTTTGTAAAGCATTTATCAATTAACAAATAATATTTTTGTAACAATTGTTTCCGAGCCATCAGAATTAGAGGCAAAGACAAGATAAACACCTGTTTGAGCTTTCCTGCCATCAAAGTTTTTACCATCCCATATTGCCTGTCCACCTTCGGCAACACCGGAATAGATTAGGTTTCCGTTAATATCTGTTATTTTAAAATCGGCATTGTTAACCAGTCCCTTTATGGCGATAAGGCCGGTATATTCAGGACGAACGGGATTGGGATAAGCATATACATCGCTATTCACAGGACCGCCTCCTGTTGCAGTGCTTTTATACGATATCATACCTTTGGCTGTTCCGAAAAACACCTCTCCGGTACTATTGTCGATGGCAATACTTGAAATATTATTTGAAAACAAAGGACTGTTCTCAGAAGTAAAATGATGTAGCTCTTTCTGTCCATCGGGTGATAACAGGTAAACTCCTGAGCGGTCAGTACCAAGCCACTTGTTATTGGCACCGTCAATCGCAATTGCCGTAATGGTTTCGGTATGCAGTAGAATATCGGCATTATTAGTTCCGTCGTTACGCGGAATTAATATCTGCTGTGCATCAAAATTGTAATTAGAAAAAACACTTTCAGGAGAATAAAAAACGGCAGGGCCTTCATCTGTTCCAATCCAAACCTCGCCATCAAGATCGTTGGCAATACTAAAAACTTTATTCCCGGGAATACCACCGTTTCCGGTAGAAGCAGTCAGTCTCTTGTATTTATCATCTGAAGGATCGATAATGGTTCCATTATCATTAAATACCAGCAATGATGCATTTTCACGCATTAACATCCACTTTTGCTCATAAGAATCAATAATCAGAGCACCTATATCCTTACCACTTGAACCGGATCCAACATAAAATGACCTCCAGCTTCCATAAGGTGAAGAACCGGGCATCCGAACCGACAGAACATTATTTGTGCCGGAGTTTGAAACCCACAAATTATTATCTTCATCAAAAGCTATTCCTCCAACTTTAATTACGGGTGCTCCATCGGTAAGATTATACTGAAGAGAACTGTTTGATGTATTATAAACTCTTACCAGTTCATTATTCACAAACTCAGAGAGTCCTCTGTTCCAGGAACCGGTAAATACGTTATTGGAATTTGCAGGATTAACCCCAACACTTAACATATCAAGAATGGTATCGAGCGCAGGAGTATTTTTCCTGTCAAAAGTATTCCATTCATTATCAATAAATGATGAGACACTTGCCCTTTTCCACATGTTCCCCCATGATGGCCCCCTGCCACCAGGCACTGTCCAAAGTGCACCTCCGACAGCCGAAGTGGCAAAAACATCAATTGTATTTGGCCCGTTAGGATACATAAAAGTATAATTGTTGGCATCATTTTGGCGCACAAGTCCGTTTCTGTCATCAGCAATCCATAACAGACCATCAGAAACCGTAATATCTCTTGCAACCGGGCTTACACCATTACCATAAGTCCATATTGATGAAATAAGCTGAGCATCATCTTTATAGGTATTAACCGCATATCTGTAGGAAACGTAAAGAGTATTGTCAACCGATTTAAGACTAAACACATCGTTTGATGAAAAAGCTTCCATATCATAATTCCATTGATTCCCGTCAAAATAGATAATTGTATCCTTTCCCCAATCGGGATTATATTTGTTAGTATAAATATATCCGTCATTAAACTGTATCTGATTATAAGCTGCATCGGAAAATGGAACACTACTATCTTGTGTCCATGATTCAAAATAGGCAAGGGTGGGATTATCAATGTCAGCAGTATAGATACCTCCCTCTGTAGCAGCAAAAAAGGAAGTGTCGTTAAATGTCAGATCGTAAACCGCCAGATGGCTTCCGTTGGGGCCGACATAATATGTATCAGATACCTCTTCATCATCAATATTAATAACCGTAATACCATAGCCACAACATATATAGGCAAGGTTGTCGATAAATCTGATATTGTATAACTCTTTTTCTCCGGGTGGTATGGCGTCACTACTAAAAATATCGGACATATTAACTATGTCGTTCCCTTTTATCAAATCAAGGTTTGTATTCGTGTATCCGACAATCAAAGTATTTGTAACATCATTAAATGCTAATCTTGAAATACCAATATCACTCAGACCGGAAATTTTTGTCGCTCTGGTAAGAGTATTTTCAGCTTCGTCAAAATAAAAAAGACTATAAGGTGTAGCGCAATAAACAATTCCATCACCATTGGTAACAGAAATTGTACTGTTATATGGCAAATGGTCTCTCCACTCACCAATCCCTACATCCTGAGAAAAAAGGGTGGAAAAGAAAATAAATTGAACTGCAAGAAAAGTCAGGTGCTGTTTCATCATCAAAAATTAATTTTATTTCAGTGCAAAAGTAAGACTTTCAAGATAACTATTTTTTTTAAGATTTATTATCTTAGGGTCTGCTGAAAAACACATAATTATTTGAATTGCCGTTAATTATAACAAATTATATTTATTAAAGTGCAAGTTTTTTACCACATACGGCAATAAAACCTTGCATTTATTTATGTTAGTCTGTGGCACATCATCTACTACATTGCTTTGGCATCGGAGTATTACTATACAACTTCGCCTTGCGGCTTTGTATCTGATGCACCACAGACTTTTTCAGCAGACCCTATATTAGAAAGGGCGAACCTAACAGGTTTTTTCAGGATGAAAGAAATCGCTTTATTTCCTATTCTCATCTTGATTGATAATTCTTAACAATTCATCAACAGCATCCTTTTCATCAATATTTTTCCTGATAATCTGCTGACGTTTATAAAGGGTTATTTTCCCCTTTCCTGAACCTACATAACCATAGTCAGCATCAGCCATTTCACCAATACCATTGACAATACAGCCCATTACTGCAATTTTCAAACCTTTAAGATTCCCTGTCTTTTCTTTCACCATACGAAGTGTCTCCTGAATGTTGAATAACGTCCTTCCGCATGAAGGACAGGCAATATATTCTGTTTTCGAAATGCGGTCGCCTGTTGCCTGCAATATTCCAAAAGATACTTCTGCAATAAATCCGGCTGTCTGGTTGTCAGATTCAATCCAGATGCCGTCGATAAGTCCATCGATAAACAAATAAGCAAACTCACCCGATGCTTTTATCAAAAATTCATCATCCTGTAGATTCTTATAATTTCGTTTAAGAATTATCGGATTACCCACACCGACTTCAATCAAATCCATCACGCGCTGCTTTACCTTTTGTATAGGAATGGAGATATCAGGCGCCAAAACAATTATTCTGTCTTTCTCAACCTCTGTCAGCATAATCTCCTTTTCGAGATTATCTGTTACATATCCCGGGCCCTGAATCCCATTATCGTATTGAACCAGGTAATTATTATTTTTACAGATATAATCAGGTAAAAACTGCTCATTCAATTCCGCATCATTATTATTTTTATCATTCAGGATGACGACAGGAACCTGTTCGTTACCAATCTTATCGACTTTAGCTGAAATTCTTCGGCTATACCGGTCTGTCATTATTTCATCAGATAAATCTGAATTATTTGCACCAAAATACTCAACAATTGTTTTTGCCACAGGTAACTCAAACTCAGGATCTTCAGTCAAAGACACTCTGATAGTATCTCCAATACCATCGGCGAGTAAAGTGGCTATTCCGGCAGCCGATTTAATTCTCCCATCCTCAGCATCTCCCGCTTCTGTTACTCCAAGATGTATGGGATAGTTTAGATTTTCTTCTTGCATTTTTCTCACAAGCAACCTGTTTGCCTGCACCATTATCTTTACGTTGCTTGCTTTCATTGAGACCACAATATTGTGAAACTCAAGTTCTTTGCAAATTCTCAAAAACTCCATTGCCGATTCAACCATTCCTCCAGGTGTGTCTCCATAGCGTCCGAGAATTCGTTCTGAAAGAGAACCGTGATTACTACCAATTCTTATCACTGTTCCGTGATTTTTACAAATTGAAATTAGTGGTGCTATTCGTTCTTTTATTTTTTCTATCTCGGCCTGATATTCCTCTTCGGAATAATCAACTTTCCCACGGTTTTTATCAATATAGTTACCAGGATTAATCCTCACTTTTTCCACAATTCCGGCAGCTACTTCAGCAGCTTTCGGATTAAAATGAATGTCAGCAATCAATGGAACATCATAGCCCCTTTTCTTTAATTCCTTTTTAATTACGGCCAAATACTCTGCCTCTCTCACACCCTGTGCTGTTAACCTCACCATTTCGCATCCTGCATCTATCATCCTGATTGACTGCTCAACAGTTGCTTCTGTATCCAATGTGTTTGTGGAAGTCATTGACTGAATGCGAACAGGATTGGCTCCTCCCAAAGAGAGATTTCCTATATGTATAACTTTGGAGATATAATGCGACATTAAAAGCTTTATTAATAAAAGGCAAAATTACAATTAATAAAGAAGTAAGGACTACCAAATTGCAATCCTGTTATTAAAAACCTCATCAGACGTTTTAATACAAATAACATAAATACCATTTTTAAGGTATGAAACTTCAATGGAAGAGTACGTATTTCCGGAAAGATTTCCGTGGGCAGCTACTTTTCCGTGCATATCAATTATTTCATAACTGCCTCTACCTGAATACCCATTAGGTATTACGACATTTAGAATGCCAACGGCAGGATTTGGATAAATTATTAACCGATTATTGTTTTCATCAATATTATCCGGAAGCTCGGGTCTTGAAGCAAATGCATTTATACTAACTATTCCGCCATTAACTTTGAGGTTCAGCCACCCGTAAATAGTATCAGATTCATCAAACATTTTTAACCCCAAATATTTAAATCCTATTCCACTCCAAACTCCCCAGGAAAATGATGAACCAGGAACCATACCAGCAAATCCATAAAAAAATGCGGCTTCAGAATTTTGCCATTGCAAATTACGGCTTATCATAAATGCACTATCCAAAAAATCCAGTGCATTTGTATTTGCACCGTAAACATTTACTTCATTACCGTTTAAGGGTATGCACCACGATTGTACTTCAAAAAATGAAGGGCTGCTTTCATGAGAGGCACGAATATAATAATCGTCTGTTCCATCACCGTTTAAATCAAAGTAATAGGTTAATATTTCTTTTATAGGGAAAAGCTCAACATCCGGCTCAATATCATAATAAAAAACGTTCGTTCCCATTTTCTGTCCCGCTTTGAAATGATCAGGTGTCGCAATTGCAACAATATTTGAAGCATCAGAGAGATTGTTCATATTAGTGTTTACCGTATCAGCCAAAGTTAAAATAAAAACCCGGTAAACCGAATCTTCATAAATCATATCACCCTGACTGTCTTTCATTTCTGCCGGTAATGATATATTAATATTTGAATTTGAAGGGTAAATATTAAACCAACATCCATCCTCAAGACTTTCAGCTTTTTGTATCGTGAAATCAGACACTTCGCTTTCTTTTACCAAAATCGCTTTATATGCATCTATTTGTGACTCATTCACACTGTCGAATGTAATAGTAATATCGCCAGCATTAGAATTGTCACCATTGTCGGAAATTAAAATGTTTTCAACCTTTGGTGTTTCCAGAATAAGACTGAAAACTTCCGATCTATTCATTGTGTGTGCGTTGCAGATTTCCCCATCGGCAATTGATAAGATAAAAACCCAATATTCCGTATTGTAAATATTATTCCCCTTATAATCAAAAATATCAGATGTAATTAGAGAAATGGAATGATTTTGACCGTTTGGATTGAATGCGAAATAATAATCCGGCGAAACATTAAATGCCGTGTCAATCGTAAAACCAGCATAGTCTTCCTCTTTTACAAATAAAAGCCTGTACTCCACTATTCCCTCTTCGTTTGCAGGCACTGTAAAAGATGCATTTAGGGTAAATGTCAAATCGTGATTATACTCTTTTGCAACATTGATGTTGTATGCAGTTCCTGCATAAGATATTAAAACAATACTGTTTGACGGTAACGAAAGACAAGGGTCAGGTGAGCCGGGAGAATTTGGTGTAACCGATAAAATAAAAACCGTGTATGGAACAAATTCCTGAATGGGATCCCCGTCGCTGTCAAGACTCAATGAATCATAGGTTATCTCTATGGTATTTCCAGCAGGAGCCAACGATTTATACCTTTCCACAGTTAAGGCAAGGGCTTGGTAAAGTCCGAATGTTGAAGCGCTGTCGGTTTTAACACAAATAATTCTGTATTCATCCACGAGATATTCATTGATTTCAACATCAGCTTTTACTCTAAGGTCTCTGCCATCCTTAAAATTTGAAACATCCAGAGCCTCAACATTCCGCGCAACCGGCGGCAAAGCTTCCCCTGCAAATATTTCCATTCCGGCTATAGTGGAAATAGCATAATCTTTAATAGTTATATTATTGTCAATTATATTAAGGCGGAACCAGCCGTATTTCCAGCCTTTTTCAGAAGGAATACGAATGCCGACAAATTTATTATTGACATTGACCCAGGTGCCTTGATGGTCATTTCCCAAATAATAAACAAATTGCCTTGTGCCTGCCACCCAATCCAGAGTGTCGGTTATGGAATTTTCAAAATTTAATGTGTCAACATAATTCCCTGATACATTAAACTCATATCCGTTATGAGAAGTCAGTTTTGCTATTCTTTCTCCCCAGTTTACTATTCTTAAAAAGGTAAAATCAGCAACAGAGTCACCTGTAATGTCAATGGGGAAAGAAATACCTACGGATTTATCCGGTTCAATGTCAGAATATTGCACATTCTGACAAGTCGTCTTTTTGAAAGACAATAATAAAACAAAAATGATAAAAGAATATGACAATCGGGTTTTCACATCTTAAGGCTTTTTATTCAGTAATAACCTACAATGATACAAAAAATATTTGCTCTTGTCAAATTTTTTAACACTTTATTAAAAAATCTATTTTTTTATCAGTCCAAGCCCTTCCAGTGCTGATGTATCATCCGGTGTATTCATTAATACTTTGTGGAATAACACTTCTGCCTCTCTTGTCTTGCCAACTTTAAAATTAGTCCAGGCATACATCAAAAGGGCATCGTGGTCGAAAGGAAAAAAGTTTACAACCTTTTCAAAGTATTTTGAAGCTGTAGCATAATCTTCATTACCATAATAAATAGAGCCGAGCCGGTAGTTTGCTGTAACATTTTGAGGATCAAGCACTAAAATATCATTATATTGCTTTTTTACTAATTCCCATTTACCTATTGCAGAGGCAGGATATACATATCCTAACTTCGCCTCAATAGACATAGGCTTCAGAGTAATTGCCTTTTGATAAAAAGATAAAGATTCAGTAAAAAATCCTGACATATAGGACAACCATCCGAGACGCAAATTTATTTCATACGAATTTTCATCATAAACCTTCTTCAAACCGTCAATTGCATTTGAATACTCGCCCTTATACTCATCCGTATAGCTTTGGGCGAAAGCGGTTTGGATAGCATCAAAATCCTGAGTGTAAGAATATGTGCCTATAAATAAACCCGCTAAAGTTAAAATAATAGTTTTAAATAATCTCATCTTATTTCACAATTTTAGTTTTATATTAATAAATCAAAAACGTTGCTAAGGTAATAATATTATTCCTTAAAGATATTTACCTTTGGACAATATTTATAATATCAATGGGTTTTAGACAAACTGACGTAAGAAACAATACAGAGAAGATGAAAAACTTGTTACTTTTTTTAATATCATTACTTTCTTCTACAATACAAACTTCCGGACAAAATGTTGTAATTAACGAATTCATGTCGGACAATGAAACAACAATTCCGGACGAAGATGGTGATTTTAAAGATTGGATAGAGTTATACAATAATAGCGAATCTACTATTAACCTTTTAGATTACAGCTTATCAGACGACTATAATAATCTTGACAAATGGACATTCCCTCAAAAATCAATTCAACCTTATGATTTTTTGTTAATATTTGCATCTGACAAAAACAGGTTAGATACCAATGAATTACATACGAACTTCAAGATTTCTTCAAGTGGTGAAAAAATCTTTTTATCAGACAACTCTGGTGTATTGATTGACGAGACTGTTTCGGTTAGTTTATCTCCAGACGAAACATATGGCCGGACACCAGATGGAAACACAAACTGGATAAAGATAAGCATTCCTAGTCCAAACAGTTCAAATAATACAGCAAATCAACTTCTGTTTTCTAATCAAGAAGGGTTCTATACCTCACCATTCTACCAAACCATTACTTCATTGACAGGAGATACAATTTATTATTCTTTAGATGGTAGTTTGCCTGATGAAAATTCGACTATTTATACGGATTCCATTTTTATTGATTACAAAACTTATGCACCAAATGTTTTTTCTGAAATACCAACTACTCCAGAGCAAAATCTAATTACTCATAAAGCCTGGGAATCACCAGGCATAGTGCTTGATAAAGCAACAATTCTAAGGTGTGCATCTTATCACAATGGAATAAGAACAAGTAAAGTATATTCCAAATCCTTTTTTGTTGATGATGAAATTTTTAACAAGTACACTATTCCGGTGATCTCGTTAATTACTGATGGTAACAACCTATTTAATCCTGATATAGGAATTTATGTTCCAGGGGTATATTACGATCCCAACAATCCTGAGTATACAGGTAATTATTTTGAAGATGGTGATGAATGGGAAAGACCGGTACATATTGAATATTTCGAAAACAATGGCTCACCTGGCTTTGCACAAGATGCCGGTATCAGAATACACGGAGGTAAAACACGACATGCTGCACAAAAATCGCTACGATTATATGCAAGAAATGAATACGGAGAGAAATACTTCAATTATAAATTATTGCCTCAAAAACAAACTACTGAATACAAACGATTTATTTTAAGAACTACGATGGGTGCCTATGGTGGTCAAACCATTTTCAAGGATGCTCTGGCACAAGATATATCAAAAAGCTTAAATATTGATTGCCAAAATTTTCAACCTGTTATTGTATATATAAATGGTGAATATTGGGGAATACATACATTAAGAGATCGAATTGATGATAGATATATTGAATATACACACCATATTGATAATGACTCTGTTGAATTTATGACATGGAATAATGTACATTATAAAAACTTAATAGAATTTATTGAATCGAATGACTTGTCATACAACAATAACTATGAATATGTAAAAACACAAATAGATATTGATAATTATATTGATTATACTATTTCAGAACAATTTTTTGCAAATTATGATTGGCCTGGAAATAATATGAAGCTCTGGAGGCCTATATCTGTTACTGGCAAATGGAGATGGATTTTGTTCGATTTAGATGATGGATTTAAAAACGAAAGCAGGAACATGCTAATCCATGCAACAATGAATGACACTAGTATTCATTGGCCAAACCCTCCTGCCTCTACATTTCTATTTCGAAATTTACTAAAAAGCGTTATCTTTACCAATCACTTTATTGCAAGGTATGCTGAAATTTTAAATCAGGATTTTAGTGTATCCAATATGATGAATAAGCTTGATACAATAAAAGAAATGTATGAGCCCGAAGTCCCTGGTCATATTTCCAGATGGAATTACCCTGATAGTTTTTACAGATGGGAAAATGATATCAAAAATGAGCTAATACCATTTATTAAAAACAGGCCTTGCTATGTGGAAAGGAATATTACAGAATTTTTCAGTTTAACTGAATTCGAATTCTCTTGTTTTTTAAATACTGATGATACTGTTTCCGAAAACAGTTTAATTGTTGCTTCAAATCCTAATAATGGAAACTTCTATATTTATAGCAATTCTTCAGATATTAATAATGCACAGGTAACAATTACTAATACTAACGGAAAAAATGTATTTAATGAGAGTAATGTCTCTTTGGCGAAAAATAAACATAAATACTTTAATTTAAATCACTTACCAAGTAATATTTATATTTTGCAGGTTGTATCAAATGATTTCCATAGCCAAACCAAAATCATTATTAATTAATAACAAATTAAATCAGCAGGAATATAACATCGTTACAGATAAGACTGCCCCGTACAGATAGTCATTTTCATTTACTAATTACAACCAGCCTAATGAAATCAGTCGATTGTCCGGATTTTAATCTACATAGATAAACTCCATTCAAAAACCTGTTCCCATTAATATTCGTCAAATCAACAATAACACTGTTTTTACCTGAATATAACATCTTATTGGTAAAAATAGTTTTAACAATATTTCCATTCAAATCGAAAATATCAAGAGATGCTTCGACTCCCTTTTTGCCATAAAAAACAAATGTAGCTTTGTCTGATGCAGGATTCGGATTGCAAAAGAACTTTTTGGCTCCTTCAAAGCTGCTCACATTGTTGTTTGATGTTATAACGCCATCCAAACCGAAAAAGTCGAGAATACGGGCAAGAAGTGCTTTTCTTGTTGATGGAAACAAGTTATCATCAAGTCCGCCAAAGTCAATAGTTGAAGCGACAGTTTTATACTCGATGGCATTATTCGCGACCATAAATGCGTAACTATCATTGCTTCCGGTTATGATTGTATAAGCCAAACCCTGTGGAACAAGATGATAGTTAAACATTTGCACATCACCCGAATAGCTAAAGATCATATCATTCGTAAAAGTTCCCGAAACTCCAAAGACAGAGTCGACAAGATGCCACCCAATATATTGAATATCAACATTGAACATCGGATGCACTACTGTTTGCGGATCATCAGACCAGGTCAGACCACCTTCCATATAAATATTTCCCCCATTATCCAGAAATCCGGCAAGCACTTCACCCTGAGATTCAGTCAAAACATAATTTCCGAATTTTCTTCCTAAAACAACTATCAGGTTCTCATAATCATCCATTCCATCCGGAAAATCGGTTGAATAACCAAAACTAACATCAAGCTCTTCGAGAGTTGACACAATTACAGGGCCTGAAAGTAGTTCAGGGTCCAAATCAATTACATATACAGGAAACCTTCCGATTATCAAACCAAATGTGTCTGTTATCTGCGTTAAACCAGGCGAGTTCAATTGAAATACAAACTCTGCAATATGCCCCACCGGAGCATTTTCATCAACCGAAATATTTACGGAAGAATAGTTTGTTTCCCCAACGAGCACTGAACCATAATTAAGGTCACCGGAAGAATTGAAAGTTATATAGGGATCATCAGAGCTTAGTAAACCGGTAACATCCACGGCATCGGCATGTCCCGAATTAGAAACGGATATTTGTATATCGGCAATTTCACCGGGATCTAGTCTGTTATCGTCATTATCAATAACAACAGGCTCTCCTGTCACAAGCATAGGTGCATAGATAACATTATCCAAATTTATTTTCCACTCCTCATCATCCGAGCCAATATCCACAACCATCAAAATATCATGCATATCAGGAACATCTTCTGCGATCTGAAATGATATGACATCAGTTAAAATGATTGTTGCTCCCGGACCAATATCGCCAATAAACTCAGATGTATCAATCATTGTGATATATTCATCATCAACCTGGGCAATAAGCTCTGTATTGGTATATGTCTGACTCCCGGAATTTACAATCTCAAAACTATAAAATGCAGTCTCGCCAAACTCAAGCTGACTATCATCACCCGATTGAACTGTGTAGGTAAATGAAAGACCGGTTGAAAGCTGATAGCTTTTAATATCGAAAATTCCATCTGCACCGGTAACCCTGACGGCAAATTCATAAATATCAGAAGCATTACTAACATCAATGGTGAGCAATCCTGAATTATCTATAGAGATATCATTCGGAAAACTCAAAGGGGAAAAAGTAAGTTTTTGATCGTCTTCGAGAGGTGGAATATTTGAAAAAGAGGAGATTGCCATATTTTCACCATCACCATTTGAGACACCTGTTATCCAGGTTGATGACTCTAAGGGAAAGAGAGAAGAGTAGTAAAACTCAATTTCGCCATTGGGGTATAACATCACTGTAAAATCAACAGAAGCATTGGAACCATCTTCAAGTGTGGCCTTAAATCTGAATGCAGCATAATTTTCATTCCCTTCATACCAGATTCCCTTGTCACCAGAGTAAGGAATATTCATATATTTGTTTAACATTGGAGCTATCATTGGCTCATATTTAAACAGGAGCATATCATTAACCTGGTATGGCAGCGGGAGACTGGTTTCGCGAAACATAATAAAACCGCTCTCGTGAATGATCAGGGTATCAATTATATTCCCATAAAAAGGGAAATCAAAATCGAGTGATTGTTTTGCATATTTACCGCTAATCATCGAAAGCTTATTACCTCCAACAACAGGGTAAGAGCTACCATCCTGAGTCTCTGCATAATCAAGAACCACATCCCATTTGTATGGAGATACTCCTCCAGATGCCTCCATCTGGTAAATATATGATCCCCCTGCCACATATGGTGGCAAACTCTCAGTATCAATGTTTACTTTATCGAAATTTAATGAATGAATTACAGAAACCGTTGTCAGTCCGTTTTCAACAATCGGAACATTGGTTTGCTGACACGGAATCTCAATAAACCCATCAGTATAATC
>JAUVIX010000319.1 GCA_030592565.1 Chlorobiota bacterium | reverse complement strand
GAACTTATGTTGAAAGGATCGTGGCTGTGGCAATAAAGAATGACATTGCCTTATATGCAATTCATACTAATCTTGATAATGTTGATCATGGCGTAAATTCAATTTTGTGTGATAAGGTGGGTCTTATTAATAAGAAGATATTATCTCCCAAAAAGGAGTTGCTGAGGAAGCTTGTGGTTTTTTGTCCTGTCGATTATGCAGATAAAGTTAGAGAAGCTGTTTTTGTGGCTGGCGCCGGAAAAATAGGGAATTATGACAGTTGCAGTTATAATGGTAAAGGAACAGGTTCGTTCAGAGGCTCGGAAGATACGAGTCCGTTTGTTGGTGAAAAAGGCAAGTTGCATTTTGAGGAGGAGATACGAATAGAGACAATATTTCCCGTTTACCGAGAGAGAGAAATTATTTCGGCATTGATTGAAGCACATCCTTATGAGGGAGTTGCTTATGATATCTATTCGTTGGAAAATGAATTTTTGAGTGTAGGTGCAGGAATGACAGGTGTACTTGAGACAGAAGTTGATGAAATTGATTTTTTGAACAGGGTAAAAAAAGTTACAGGAGTAGGATGTATAAGGCATACAAAATTGACAGGACGGAAAATTAAAAAAGTTGCTGTCTGTGGTGGTTCCGGCAGCTTCCTGATTGGTGATGCAATACGCTCGGGTGCGGATATCTTTTTGACCGGCGATATTAAGTATCATGAGTTTTTTGATGCTGACGAAAAGTTGGTAATTGCTGATATCGGCCATTATGAAAGTGAACAATTTGTAAAAGATTTAATTTATAGTGTTTTAATTAAAAAATTTTCTAATTTTGCAGTCCTCATTTCAGAGATGAATACGAATGTAGTTAATTACCTATAATATAAATGATTATGGCAAAAACAGCAAAAGAAAAAGTAAGTGAAAAGCCAAAAGTTGAGCCGGTTGAAAAGACTGAAGAGGAGTTTACAGTCGAACAAAAGTTAAAAGCTCTCTATTCATTACAACAGATAAACTCGAATATTGACAGGATCAGAATAGTAAAAGGTGAGTTACCCTTAGAAGTTCAGGACCTTGAAGATGAAGTTGCAGGCCTTGAAACCAGGATAGGGAATTATCAAAGTGATATTGAAAAGTTGGAAAAGCAGATTGCCGATAAGCAAAATACTATTAAGGACGGCCAGTCTTTAATAAAAAAATATGAAGCTCAGCAAATGGAGGTGAGAAATAACAGGGAGTACGATTCACTGACAAAGGAAATTGAATTTCAGAGCCTGGAAATGCAATTGAGCGAAAAGCGAATTAAAGAGTCTTCTTTTAAACTTGATGCGGTTAAGATAGAGATTGTAAAGTCGAAGGAGTTGCTTGAAGAGAGAAGTAAGGATCTTGTAATTAAGAAAAGTGAATTGGCTGATATAATTGCTGATACTGAAAAAGAGGAGGAGGAACTATTAAGTAGATCCGAGGAAAATGAGAATTATATTGAGGAGCGTCTACTGACTGCTTATCAGCGAATTAGAAAGAATGCAAGGAATGGTCTCGCTGTTGTTCAGGTTGAGAGAGATGCTTGCGGAGGTTGCTTTAATAAAATTCCACCCCAGGTTCAGCTTGATATCAGAATGCATAAAAAAATAATCGTTTGTGAGTATTGTGGAAGAATCCTGGTTGATCAGGATATTGCCGAAATGGTTAATGAAACGAAATAGAAATTTGTTCGTTTAACTTATAATGTTGAAAGAGGGGAAGGGAAAGTTCTCCTCTTTTTTTTTGTTAATCGTTAAGTCTATGAACAGGATCATAATTACAGTTGTGTTAGTATTTGTTGGTGTAACTTCATTTGCACAATATACCTATGATTTTAGTAAAAACTGTACTGATGCATACACTTTGGTTTTAAACCTGAAATTTGATGAGGGACAAAAGCTGATTGATAAAGAGAAACAGCTAAATCCTGATAATAATATCCCATATCTGATCGAGAACTATATTTATTTCCTGAAAGTATTTATTGGTGAGGAGGAGAGCGTTTTTGAAGAACTTGATGAGAAAAAAGATGATATTATCGACAGGCTTGAAGATGGTGATGAGAGTTCACCGTATTATAACTACAGCCTTGCACAGGTATATCTGCAATGGGCATTTGCCAGAACCAAGTTTAAAGAATATTTTACTGCTGCCCTGGAGATAAACAGAGCCTACAGAAGACTTGAAAAAAATGAAGAAAAATTTCCGGATTTTTTACCTGATAAAATTAATATGGGCCTTTTACATACTATGATTGGTACTATACCTGATAGTTATAACTGGATTAAGAAAGTTGTTGGTGTTGAGGGTACAGTAAATCAGGGAACCAATGAAATACTTCAGGTGCTGGATGCTTCACTTAAAGATGAAAAATATGCACATTTCAAAGCCGAGTGTTTGTTTTATCTGAGTTTTATCAAGTTGAATCTCTCAACCGAAAAGGATAAAGCATTGGATTATATTAGTATGATAACTAAGAATAATTCTGACAATTCATATCTTTCCAGCCCGTTGACTATTTATGCAATGTCGCGCATATATATGGGAAACGGGATGACTGAGAAAGCATTGAATCTCCTTTTGTCAAGGCCGAAAGGTAAGGAATATTATCCCTTTTATTATCTTGATTACCTGACAGGGCTGGCAAAACTTCAAAAGCTTGATAAAGATGCCAACATATATTTCTTAAAGTTTTTAGATGAGTTCAAAGGGGTGAACTATATAAAGGCGGCCTATCAGAAAATTGCCTGGTATTATGCTGTAAATGGTAATACCATTATGTATAAGGAGTATATTGCCATGGTTAAAGATAACGGGTACGATATTGCAGATGCCGACAAACAGGCTGAACGTGAGGCTGAAAGAGATGAAATTCCGAATGCCGTTTTGCTTAAAGCAAGGCTACTCTTTGATGGCGGCTATTATAAACGGGCAATGAAAGAGTTGACAATTGAGAATAAAGATTTCCTGAAGGACGAAAGGGACTCACTTGAATATACTTACCGACTGGGAAGGATATATCACGGTTGGGGTAAGCCCGATGATGCTATTCCCTATTATTTGCAAACTATAAAAAATGGCTCTCAATCAGAATATTACTATGCTGCAAATTCTGCTCTTCAGTTGGGGTTAATCTATGAAAAAAGGGAAGATTATCAAAAGGCTGAGATATATTATGAAAAAGCCAGGTCGATGAAAAATGAGGAGTATAAAAACAGTATTGACCAAAAGGCAAAAGCCGGCCTGAGTCGTATTGAAGACAGATAGAGGAAGTCTGACAACTTGTAGGCCTCCTGATAATTTTGTTAAGAGATTGGGGTGAGCGAATTTTCTTTATAATGAATTTGCAGATACTATGAATTAAGGAACAGAATAGGGGTGAAGCTCCGGAAGGTAAAAACAAAGGAACCTACAAACAAAAGAGTGGAAATAGTCTGTTGTCAATTCTAAATCAAAACACTATCATTTTTTCCCCTTGAGTTTAAGGGCATAATAAAAAAACACTGGAATTCCCACAGCGTATCTTTTAAATAATCTTGAAGGTTCGTTGGACAAGCGGAATAGCCATTCAAGTCCGTTATTTTGCATAAACAAAGGTGCACGCTTGAAACGCTCTGCCATAAAATCAAGAATTGCACCTCCGGCAATGCAAATTTTCAGAGTTTTAAACCTATCAATATTTTTCGCAACCCATAGCTCTTGCTTAGGAACTCCCATCCCCACAATAAGTAAATCTACCTGCTTATCATTCATTTCATTAACAATCTTTGCTTCCTCAGTTTCGTCAAAATATCCGTCATGGAATCCAACAATATCAATTCCGGGAATTTTCTTTTCAATTTTTATCTTTGCCTCTTCAGCAACACCTTTTCCGGCTCCCAGAAAATATACATTAAGTTTTTTTTGAGCAGCAAATTCCAAAGCTTCAGGAATAAAGTCAGTTCCATTCATATTCTCCTTAACCTTTTCACCTAGCATTGCAGTTCCAATCTTTATTCCAATACCATCATTTAACAGCAGGTCGGCACTGTTAATTACATCTCGGTATTCTTTATTCTTTTGAGCAATATTGAAACAATGAGCATTAATAAAAAAAACTGATTTTGGTGAGTCTGCTTCCATAAATCCTTCAAAAATCTGAAGTATTTCCTCAGTATTATGGAGATCCATCTTAACATTATAAAAATCTATTTTTGGCATATCAACTTCT
>JAUVIX010000182.1 GCA_030592565.1 Chlorobiota bacterium | reverse complement strand
TTTCAATCGCTTCCAGCTTTTCCGGGGCAACTCTCAGGACAAATGGCTTTTTCTTGCTCATGAATACTTATTGATGCAAAGTTCCTGTATTTACAATGGGTGCAACATCTTTGTCGCTGCAAAGAACTACCATCAGGTTGCTGACCATTGCCGCTTTTTTATCTTCGTCAAGTTCAATAATATCTTTCTTCTTCAACTCTTCCAGGGCCATATTTACCATACTAACCGCTCCCTCAACTATCTTAAACCTTGCTGAGACAATAGCTGTAGCCTGTTGTCTGCGTAACATAGCCTGAGCAATCTCAGCAGCATATGCAATGTAATTTATTCGAGCTTCTATGACATGTATTCCGGCAATATGAAGACGCTCTCTTATCTCATTCTCAAGTTTATGATTTACCTCATCGCCACCTGATCTTAAGGTAATTACAGCATCGTGATCCTCGAAATTATCATATGGATAAATGCCTGCCAGCTTTCTCAGAGCCGCCTCACTTTGAACAACTACAAAATGTTCATATTCATCAACTTCAAAAGCAGCTTTATATGTATCTTCAACCTTCCACACCAGAACAAGACCAATCATTATTGGATTACCGATCTTATCATTAACCTTACTTGGCTGACTATCAAAATTCCTGGCTCTGAGGGAAATTTTCTTTTTCACAAAAAATGGATTTACCCAGAAAAAACCGTTTTTCTTAATTGTACCCTTATATTTCCCAAAAAGCACCATAACGCTTGATTCATTCGGGTTAACCACTGTAAAACCAACCAGGGATAAAATAAACAGAATAATCAGTATCCCGATCATAAACGGGTTTAGAACAATAAAGCTAAAAACTAGACCGGCAATTAAAACGAGTACTACAAAAAGCATAAGGTAGCCGGAAACTGGTAAAAATTCTCTTTCGTTTTTCATAATCTTTTATTTAATATTATTTTGATATCACAATGATACTATTTTAATTTCATATTTCCAAATTCTTTTATAAATATTTTTCCGAAACAGGATTCTTTATGATTAAAAGTTGATTATCAAACAAAAAAAGCCGCAATTAAGCGGCTTTATAAGTAAACAATTTTCAAGAAATGTCTCTAGTTCATCCTCTGGATCATCATTATCTTAAGCTTCCTGCGCAAATTCAATATGACTTTTCCAGGAACTTCCATTTCAAGCTTATCAAGCATTTTAAGAAACCTGTCTCCTGTCAACATAACTTCCTTTTCCATCTCTTCCAGGTCCTTAATTCTTTTATTTTTAAGCTTGTTTACTGTGTTAAATGAAGTAGAAATTTTACCCATAGGCTCTTATTAAATTAACAATATGCCTATAAAACGAATAAATAAAAATTTTATTATTTACCGGTAAAAAAAATATTGGGAATTTTTAAACGATTAAGAAATTAGCAGATTTATATTTTTTTCGCTTATCAGTTTCCTTAGATTGATCAGAGCATACCTCATCCTTCCCAAGGCAGTATTAATACTCACATCTGTTTGCTCAGCAATATCTTTAAAGCTGAGGCCTCCATAATGCCGAAGCAGGATAACTTCCTTTTGCTCGCTGGGAAGTTCATCAACAAGAGATCGAACATCTTTTCTGATTTGTTCTTTGATAAGCATGTCTTCAACATTTCCGAGCGAATACTTACGGGAATTCAAGATGAAATTCTCATATGATTCTCCTGAAATCTCACTATTTTGCTTAATCTTACGAAAATGGTCAATAGTCAGATTATGGGCAATACGAATGGTCCAGGACAGGAATTTGCCATTATCTTTATACCTTCCACTGGAAAGCGAATGGACAATTTTAATAAATGTATCCTGGAAAATATCTTCAGCCAAAGCAGAATCCTTTACAAGAATAAGAATATACGTGTAAACTTTATTCTTGTGGCGGTTTATCAACACCTCTATACCTTGCTGGTTGCCATTCTGAAATTGATTAATCAATTCCTGATCAGACATTTTATTCAAATTCACAACAACCTCCTATTTAAGAGTAATTAAAGCGTAGAGATGTTTCTATGGGCGATCCTCCTTAGTTTTAGTTAGAATAATTCGTTATTACAATGTAAAATAACACAAAAAAAACCTTTCAACAAAATATATTATTTTTGAGAAAGTTAAAGTTTGTTAAGAAATCTTCCTTCTTATTTGCACAATTATTATGCCAAAGACTGTGAAAAACGGACAAAACAGCATCCATATTAAAGGTGCAAGAGTTCATAATCTTAAAAATTTTGAATTGTTTATTCCCAGGAACAAATATGTGGTTGTTACAGGTTTATCGGGTTCCGGCAAATCATCCCTCGCTTTTGACACAATATATGCTGAAGGACAAAGACGATATGTGGAGAGTTTAAGTTCTTATGCCAGGCAGTTTCTTGGAAGAATGCAAAAACCTGATGTTGATTTTATTAATGGTATCCCTCCAGCAATTGCTATTGAGCAAAAAGTAAACTCACGTAACCCCAGGTCTACAGTTGGCACTACTACAGAAATTTATGATTACATGAAATTGCTTTTTGCCCGAATAGGTAAAACCTACTCACCAATATCTGGCAAAAGAGTCAAAAGGCATTCAGTTGGTGATGTAGTCAAGTTCATAATGCAATGCGAAAAAGAAATCAGAGTACTGATTTTAGCCCCTCTAAGCATTCCTAAAGATTACAATCTGCAGGATTATTTTGAAATACTATTAAAGCAAGGCCTTACCCGGGTAGAAACAGGCAGCGAAATACAGAAAATATCGGACATACTTAAAGATCCAGACATTTTCAAACCTTCCAAAATTATACAAGTTGTAATTGACCGAATTTCAGTAGAAACTAATGAAGAAACTCAGAGTCGCATTGCTGATTCAGTTCAGACGGCCTTCAGCATTGGCCGGGGAAGCTGCATTATTGAGGCAAACCGTGAGAATACCCTTATAAAAGAGCAATTTTCTAACAAATTTGAACTTGATGGTATCGTCTTTGAAGAACCTTCTACACATATGTTTAGTTTTAATAACCCACTGGGAGCTTGCCCATTGTGTGAGGGATATGGGAAAATAATCGGAATTGATGAAGATCTTGTAATTCCAAACAAAAATATATCAATTTACGAGGATGCAGTTGCTTGCTGGCGAGGTGAAAAAATGAAAAAATGGAAGGAAAAACTAATACAAAATGCTTCAAAATTCGAATTCCCCATACACAAGCCTTATTACAAATTAAGCGATGTGCAAAAAAGTCTTTTGTGGACAGGCAACCAATATTTCCGTGGACTAAATGCCTTTTTCAAACATCTTGAAGCAAAAAAATACAAAATCCAGTACAGGGTTATGCTTTCCCGTTACCGGGGAAAAACAACATGCCCTGAATGCAAAGGTGCAAGGTTAAAAAAAGAAACTTCATATGTTAAGATTAACGGTAAATCTATCAATGATCTGGTAAATCTATCGATCAATGACCTGTATAAATTCTTTAGTTCAATTAAAATAAATAAATATGAAAAGGAAGTTTCAGAAAGGATACATACAGAAATAAAATCCCGCCTTGAGTTTTTGTTACATGTTGGCTTGGAATATCTGACAATCAATCGTTTATCTTCAACGCTTTCTGGTGGCGAATCACAAAGAATAAACCTGGCAACATCGCTTGGAAGCAGTCTTGTCGGTTCCTTGTATATACTTGATGAACCAAGCATAGGGTTACACCCCAGGGATACAATGAGACTTATAAATGTAATACAGGATTTAAAAAAAATTGGAAACACAGTAATTGTTGTGGAACACGACGAGGATATTATGCGGTCAGCTGATCAAATAATAGATATTGGTCCTTTGGCAGGACGGTTAGGAGGGGAAGTGGTTTTTCAGGGTAATTTTAACAAGCTGTTAAATGAGTCAAAGAGTCTTACAGCTCAATACCTTACACGAAAAAAAGTTATTCCAACTCCGGCAATCAGACGAAAATGGAGCAATTATATTGAAATAAAAGGTGCAAGAGAACATAACCTAAAAAACCTGTCAGTGAAAATCCCTCTGAATATCCTTACTGTAATTTCTGGAGTCAGTGGTTCATGCAAGTCAACCCTTATAAAAAACATATTATATCCGGCATTGAATAAAATCATTAATGGAATAGGAGAAAAAACCGGCGATTACGATACACTGGCAGGAGATATAAGCATGATTAAGCAGATTGAGTTTGTTAATCAAAATCCCATTGGAAAATCAAGCAGGTCAAATCCGGTAACCTACCTTAAAGCCTGGGATGAAATAAGAAAACTTTTTGAACAACAGCCCTTATCAAAAATCAATGGATATAGAGCCGCTCATTTTTCATTTAACGTTGATGGTGGACGATGCGAAGATTGTCAGGGCGAGGGTGTTATAAAAGTTGAGATGCAATTTATGGCAGATGTGATACTTGTTTGTGAAAGCTGCAAAGGGCAACGTTTCAAAGATGATATACTGGAAGTAAGATTTAAAGACAAAAATGTATATGACCTTCTGGAAATGACAGTTAATGAATCCATTGAGTTTTTTAAAAAGCACGAAACTACTCTTACAAAAAAGATCTGCAGAAAACTTCAACCGCTGGCTGATGTTGGCTTGGGTTATATAAAACTCGGACAATCTTCATCAACTTTAAGTGGCGGAGAAAGTCAGAGAGTAAAGCTCGCTTCTTTCCTGGGCAAAGAACCCACTCAGTTTCAACATTGCTTATTCATATTTGATGAACCAACTACTGGTTTGCATTTTCATGATATTCGCAAGCTACTAGACTCTTTTCAGGGCTTGATTGAACGTGGGCATACCATCTTGATCATCGAGCACAACCTCGAAATAATTAAATCCGCTGACTGGCTTATTGATTTGGGGCCTGAAGGAGGTGAAAATGGAGGAGAAATTTTGCTGGCAGGGACGCCTGAGGATCTTTCCAAATTTAATAAATCGTACACAGGGATGCATCTAATACCTAAACTACGAGAATAATGCCCAGGTTTTGCTTCTCATTATAATAAAAAAACTGCCTGAATAACTCCAGGCAGCTTTAATTATTACAGGTCATATCAAATTACTTAAACTTTAAGCCAAACATAATTGCTACGCAACCACTCATTGGTTCTTCTGATGTGTCGGGATTCGGCGGCACCTTTATTGCAATCTTCAGTTGCTGACTCGATTCCAATTTAAAGTCCCAAACCCGACTATAATCATTATCCTTATTTGAATAGATAACATTTTTACTTGCATCCAAAACTGTAAATTCTATCTCCGGTAAATTATCTGATCCGCAAATTGCAATTCTATATTCCTGGTCAGAGTAAAATGTCTTGTACAGCTCAGCTTCTTCTCCTTCTGTAAGGATAGCAGCATGGTAATTACCATCGTGAATATATGGATCCAACTCAAGCCTACAGACCTTTTTGGCAAATCCCTTGCACTGCGCATTACTTGTAAGTGGAACTAATGCAAGTATTGATGCTACTATAAATAGATATAAAAATCTTTTCATCATATTTAATTTATGAGATGTACTTACTTCTTATTATTTGAATTTGCTCCTGCAATTCAGAAAATATCTCAGGAGTTAATGTTGACTGAGTCTTTGATTTTAAAGTTGTTACCTTAGTTTCATCGTCTACCTCAGCTTTAATCGGACTCGTAGTGGTTAATTTGATCTTATCAAATATAGCCTTCAGATTTTCCATATCGACAAGAACTTCCTGAACATCTTCACTTTCCTTGCTTTCTGCTAAAAGCCTTAAAACAATTTCTAATGAAAGTTTCTGATCCGCAATCTTAGTTGCCAAATCACTATCTTTAATTGACTCAGGTTCGACCATTTGTGTTGCAAGGAACAGTCCTTCGACCCAACCTCCAACTAAAACTATGGCAGCAACTGATGACCTGTCATTTTCATGAAGAAATGAACTGGAGTTCATGAATGTATCAGAAATAATCTCCATAATAACATCTCTGTTATTTATATTCTCTTCAAGTCTTTCAATAGTTTCCTCAGTGATTGCATCGAGGATCCCAAGACCATCCGCCATCCTTTTTGAGGCATTCATATAGTTTATTGAAGCCTCAGTCTGATCATACAAACTAACAAAACTTAAATCACATGTATAAATCCCTAAATTTAATGCCATGCTCTTATTGTTCGAATAATTGATAGCGTTATCGATCGGATTTAAAAGATCCTCATTATAAACTGCTCCTGCTGATCGGATCATCATAGCTGTTTCAAGGGGTGAAGGCATTGAGTAAAAAATTTTCTTTACCTCGCCAATATCCTTAAATAGCTCTTTATCGAGTTCGCTCATATCCAGAACCAATTCAGGTTCTTCGGCCTTATTCTTTTCACTTTCACCTGAATTACAGGCAGGCATTAAAACCAATGCAGCTGCAAGTAAAAATAGATTAAAGTGATAGAACTGAAAGGATTTACTTTTCATAAGTATGTGATTTTAAAGATATAATTTCTAATAAACCTAACAATTATATAACAAATATATTGTTTTTTGTTAATACAATACTTCATATTACGGAGATATGCAAAAATGGTTATAAAATTTAGTGGATATTTATAAAAAAAAAGTTTACTATATACATTTATAATAATACCAACATAAAAGAAATTTGCTTATCACTTTCAGAAGAATAATTATTATTATATTAAACATACCTGAGTAGAATATTTTTTTACAAGTGAATTTGTATTTTTGTATCAAAGGCTTAAAGTTAAATAACTATGTCAGCTCTGAACGATAAAACAGGGAGAAAAATTAGGGAGGACCTATTGTCAACGCAGACATTTGTGGTTTTGAAAGCTATTGAAAAACTTCGACAAATTGGCTCACCCGCTTTTCTTGATGACCTGTTAAATGTATTATGTGATACTGACAATGATGATATCAAGGCAAGCATCATTGCATTATTGGATGATCTCAAGGATGAAAATGCAGTACCAATACTCATAATGGCTATCAAGAACGAAAAATGCAGGAATGATAAAGCTGCCATTGTTGCATCCTGCTGGAAGTGAGGTCTCAATTTCTCATCGGATGTTAACATCTTCCTTGAGATTTTTATTTCCGAAGAATTCATAATTGCCCTGGAAGCTTACAGCGTTTTGGAAAACAACATTCCCTTCATACAGGAAAAAGATGCGGATAAACACATAGATTATCTTAAGAATGCTGAGCAAAAAATTTCACCGGACAGAAAACCTTTAGCTGATGATATCAGACATATGTTAGTAGGTCGAAAATCGGGATTTTTATAATACAAATAGAAAAACTATCTGATTATTAACCTGAGCTCGACATAAGAACATGCTTAAACAGCTATAAATCAATTGCCCTGTCCTTTAGGGCGGGGTGAAATATGAAAAAGCTGTAACTGTAACTTGAAAAATTTTGTAAA
>JAUVIX010000268.1 GCA_030592565.1 Chlorobiota bacterium | reverse complement strand
TTTTTGCATTCTTCTCATTAATAATCCTCTCATGTTCAGTTTTTAGCTGTAAAAACTTCTCCTTTGCCTGAAGAATTTTTTCCTTTTTCAGAACCTCCGCTTTTTCCTTTGCTTCACTGAGAATATTTTCGCTTTTCTTTTCTATCTTTTTTCTTAGCAATGAATTTGAAAATACAAAGCCAATGGCGAATGCAACAATTCCAACAATAATACTAATTATAACTTCCATATTTTATAAATTTTATAGAAGGTAATAGATGTAAAAAAAATACCCGCATAATTCATCGAGCTAGTAAACCCCAGCTGGACAAGATTAGGTTAGCCGGATTTTTTGAACGTCCACTGTTTCTGAACTAACAGAAGTTCCGTTATTTCCGATAGCTATCGGAACGGAATGAGGCCTGTCCTACGAACCCTTGAGCATCACCTTAATGTTTAAATGTTGAGTTTACAAACATTATTTGAATTTATGCGGGTAAATTGTGATTGAGCAACAATGCTCAAAATATTTTCAAAGAACTTGCTTTTAATCAATTTTAAGATTCTCAGTAAGAATAAAGTCAATATCCTTCAATCTCTTATCTAATTCCTTATCCACATTCGTGAGTTCATTTTCCTTTTTAAAGGAATTAGTTGCGTATTCCAACGCTGCCATCGCCAACAAATCCTGCTTATCGTTAAATGCATAATTACTTGAATAATCCTTTATCGTATTATTTAACGTTTGAGCAGCTTTTCTTATTATTTCTTCATCCTCCCTTGTTATTGTCAATCTGTATGGCCTGTCGGCAATTGTTACTGATATTGTAAATTCGTTCATTAAAATCTGTAATTAATTAATTGTTTAAAAGCCCTATACACGTGTCAATCTCCCGCACCAGTATATCTATTCTCTTTTTTACATCAACTGTTCCTTCTTCTGGTTTAACAGAATTCGCAATTCTTAACATTGCGTTTTGTTCATTTTGCTTTTCAATTAATCTACTCTGTTCTTCAATTGTTATTATTAACTTTTTTTGTTTATTAATTAAGTCTGTATTGTTAGTTTTTAACGAATTTTGTTTTTCAATTAGTTTACTTACCTTCCTGTTAATATCATCTACTAACCGTTTTGCATTTTCCATTGAAATACTAATAATTTAGACTATAAATTCATATTTAAAGATTATTCAGACTGCAAAAATACCAAAATATTGGCTTTTATGCAAATTTTTTTTTTGTTTTCTGTTTGCGAAAAATTAAGAAAGTGCGTAATCGTAATGATGTCAGTTGTTAAGGCTTTTAATCGAACTCTTCTTTGTATTCCGAAATAGGAATACAAGTGCAAACAAGATTTCTGTCGCCCCAGGCATCATCTATTCTTGTTACAGGTGCAAAGTATTTATCAACAAGATCAAACTCAACAGGATATGCAGCTTTCTGACGAGAATACGGAAACTCCCAATTGTCAGATGTAACCATCTTGGCAGTGTGAGGTGCATTTTTTATAGGGTTGTTTGTTTTGTCAGATTTGCCATCTTCAATATCTCTTATCTCCTCTCTGATTTTTGACATTGCCTCAATAAATCTGTCCATCTCCTCAACTGATTCACTCTCTGTCGGCTCAACCATCAATGTTCCGTGAACCGGGAACGCTACAGTTGGAGCATGAAATCCGTAATCCATTAAGCGTTTTGCAATATCAATTACCGGAACATTTGCAGATTTATGAAAGATGTTGCAATCAAGTATCATTTCATGAGCAACTCTGCCGTTGTTATTTGCATAAAGGATTTCATAATCTCCTTTTAGCTTCGATTTTAGATAATTTGCATTCAGTATGGCATATTTTGTTGCCTCAGTAAGTCCATCTCCTCCTGCCATTTTTATATAACCATAAGAAATAGGTAAAACCATTGGGCTTCCGAAAGGTGCTGAAGCAACAGCAGTAATACCAGATTTTCCTCCTGTTTCGACCAAAGGATGTTTTGGAAGAAATGGTGTCAGGTGTTTTGCAACACCTATTGGCCCAACTCCCGGGCCACCACCACCGTGAGGAATTGCAAAGGTTTTATGCAGATTGAGGTGACAAACATCAGCTCCAATTAATCCAGGGCTTGTAAGGCCAACCTGTGCATTCATATTCGCACCATCCATATAAACCTGTCCGCCATTATTATGAATAATATCCATTATCTGAAGTATTCCCTCCTCAAAAACTCCGTGTGTTGAAGGATAGGTTATCATAATTGCGGCGAGGTGCTCTTTGTGTTGTTCTGATTTTTCTTTAAGGTCTCTGATATCAACATTGCCGTTTTCGTCACATTTAACAACAATAACGTTCATCCCTGCCATTACTGCACTGGCTGGGTTTGTACCATGTGCCGATGATGGGATAAGGCAAGTGTTTCTATCTTCTTGCCCGATACTTTTTAAGTACTCCCTTATTACCATTAATCCTGCATATTCTCCTGCCGCTCCTGAATTAGGTTGAAATGATATTGCATCAAAACCGGTAATCTCGCAAAGGTCTTCTTCAAGATTACCAATCAGTTCGGCATAGCCTGCTGCCTGACTTTTTGGAACAAAGGGGTGTAATGATCCAAACTCAGGCCAGCTTAACGAAAACAACTCAGCTGCAGCATTAAGCTTCATTGTACACGAACCAAGAGGTATCATAGTGCGATTAAGGGCCAAATCCCTGTTCTCAAGTTTTTTCATATACCTCATCATATTAGTTTCAGAATGATAAGAATTGAAAGCCGGGTGGGTCATATAATTTGATTTTCTGACCATCTTTTCAGGAAAAGCAAACTTATAACTGTTCTTTGATTTGAGAAGTGAACCATTAAATTCTTTCCCGATAGCATTTGCCAGGGTATCAACAATCATTTCAATATCATCCGGTCCCGTTGTTTCGTCAATGCTTATCCCGATTGTTTTATTGTCGATGTATCTGAAATTAATTACATTTTTAACAGCGATTGCTTTTAGTAAGTTAAGAGCTCCGGCACCTGGGAGTTCAACCTTCAAAGTGTCAAAATAGTATTTGTTTTCTACCTTAAGTCCCAATTTTGAAAGTTCAGTGGCAAGTAAAGTGGTATTTTTGTGGATATCCATTGCAATTTTTCTGATACCTTCAGGCCCATGATAAGCACCATAAAATCCTGACATTATTGCCAGAAGAGCTTGTGCTGTACAGATATTGGAAGTTGCCCTTTCTCTTTTGATGTGCTGCTCACGGGTCTGGAGAGCCATCCTGTAAGCAATGTCGCCATTAGCATCTTTCGATATTCCAATTATTCTTCCAGGTATGTTTCTTTTGTATTTTTCGTGAGTTGCAAAAAAACCGGCATGAGGTCCGCCAAAACCCATTGGCAAGCCAAACCGCTGATTACTTCCTACAACCACATCTGCTCCCCATTCTCCGGGAGGAGTCAGAATGGCAAGGCTTAACAGGTCGGTTGCTACTACAACAGCAGCTTCATTTTCGTGGGCTTTCTCAACAAAACCGGTGTAATCAATAACCTCTCCGTACTGATCAGGATATTGTATGATAGCACCAAAAACGTTTTCGTTAAATTCAAATTTCTTGTAGTTGCCAATAATCAGTTCAATCCCGAATGGCAGAGCACGTGTTTTTAAAACATCAATGGTTTGCGGGAAAAGATTTTCAGATACAAAAAAGAGATTAGCCCCTCTTTTTGCCTGTTGCCTTGGCCTTGCATGAAACAACATAGCCATAGCTTCTGCTGCTGAAGTTGCTTCATCAAGAAGTGAGGAGTTTGCGAGAGGTAACCCCGTTAGGTCTGCTATCATTGTCTGGAAAATGAGCAGAGCTTCAAGTCTTCCCTGCGAAATTTCGGCCTGGTATGGAGTGTACGATGTGTACCAGCCCGGATTTTCAAGAACATTTCTTTGTATAACCCCGGGAGTTATAGTGTTGTAATAACCTAGCCCGATATACGACTTAAAGATTTTGTTTTTGGAAGCTATCTCTTTAAGATGATCCAGATATTCAAATTCATTAAGGCCATCCGGAAGATCAAGAGGCTTGTTCATCCTGATAGCTTTTGGAATAGTCTGATTAATAAGCTCATCAATAGAGGAAACTCCAATACTGTCAAGCATTGACTGAACCTGCTCTTTGCGGGGACCATTATGGCGGTCTATAAAATTGTTTGTTATCATTGAGTAACTGTATTTATTGTTTTAAAACAGCAAAATTATAAATCTTACTAAGAAAAAAAAGGAAATGTTATTAATAGTTTATATCTCTTTTCAACAGCTCTGTTCAAAAGGGATGGAATGGAAATATGTTATAAAGAATCGGTATAAATAAAGAAGTTTGCTCTTAAAACCGATTATGATTAATTATTTTATATATTTGTTCCAATTATACTTGAAACAGTATTGCGTATTACAAATGCAAAAAACGAAATGACAAAAGTTAATACAATGTTGAAAACCAAAAGAGCTATTTTTTCCTACACACATCACAAATTGATACCTTTACTTTTTATTTAAGAATAAAACGATTATTAATAATGGCATTAAGCTGGAACGAAATAAAAGATAGAGCATTAAAATTCTCGAATGAGTGGGTTGATGAAACAAGAGAGCGAGCTGAAAAAGACAGTTTTTGGAATGACTTTTTTGAAGTTTTCGGAATATCACGCAGACGAGTTGCAACATTTGAAGAACCTGTAATGAAACTTGGCGATAAACAAGGATTTATTGACTTGTTTTGGAAAGGAACTTTACTTGTAGAACATAAATCAAAAGGAAAAAATCTTGATAAAGCATTTGAGCAAGCAACTGATTATTTCCCAGGATTAAAAGAACACGAACTACCAAAATACATTCTTGTTTCTGACTTTGAAAAAATTAAACTTTTTGACCTTGACGAAAGAACCGAACACGAATTTCATATATCGGAATTTTACAAAAATGTTAAACTGTTTGGTTTTATTGCAGGTTATCAAAAACGGACTTTTAAAGAGGAAGATCCTGTAAATATAAAAGCGGCTGAATTAATGGGTAAACTTCACGACCAATTAAAAAAATTTGGTTACGAAGGACATCCCTTAGAAGTTTATCTTGTTCGATTGCTATTTGTTTTATTTGCTGACGATACAGGAATTTTTGAAAAAGATATTTTCAAAGAATTTATCGACCAAAAAACAAACGAAGACGGAAGCGATTTAGGAGCTTTGTTAGCTCAATTCTTTCAAGTATTAAATACACCAAACGAGAAACGACTTAAAAATCTTGATGAACATTTAAATCAATTTCCTTATGTGAACGGTGGATTGTTTGAAGAATTTTTACCTATTGCTGCATTTAATTCTAAAATGCGTGCAATTTTACTTGAAGCATCAGCTTTGGATTGGGGTAAAATATCGCCAGCAATATTTGGCTCTTTATTTCAATCAGTAATGAACCCCGAAGAACGTAGAAATCTTGGTGCACATTATACATCTGAAAAGAATATCTACAAGCTTATAAAACCTCTATTCTTAGATGAACTAAGAACCGAATTTGAAA
>JAUVIX010000189.1 GCA_030592565.1 Chlorobiota bacterium | reverse complement strand
GACTATAAAAAAGGCATATATATAAAATAATAATTATTTTTGTCGGGATGGAACAAACTATAATCAATTCTGCCGGATATCCGATATTTATCGGAAATGATGTATTCAATACCATCAGGTCATATCTGCTTCAATATGAATTTAAAGAAGATAAAATTTTTATATTGTGTGATGAAGGTTCAAGGAAATATTGCCTTCCCGTATTAATGAGTAATGTCCATCTTTTGCAGAAGGTGGCTGTGTTGGAAATTCCTGCAGGTGAAGAAAATAAGAATATTGATACTTGTAAAAAAATGTGGGCCGAACTTTCAAACAGGGGTGCCGACAGAAACTCCATCCTGGTAAATCTGGGAGGTGGAGTTATTTCCGATATGGGTGGTTTCACTGCATCGACCTTTAAAAGAGGAATCCGTTATCTGAATATTCCCACAACTCTATTGGCTATGGTTGATGCCTCAATTGGTGGAAAGGTTGGTGTTGACCTCAATAATCTAAAAAATCAGGTTGGATTGTTTGCTAATCCCCAGGTTGTTTTTATTATACCTGAGTTTCTTGACACTTTGCCAAAACGGTATATTTTGTCAGGGTTTGCCGAAATCATTAAACATGCTCTTATATATGATAAGAGTTACTGGCAGGAGCTTTCAAGCAGGTGTTATAATGAGATTGATGATTGGAAAGAGCTCATTGACTGGTCGATAGAGGTTAAAAATTATTACATCACCGAAGATCCATTGGATACAGGATTCAGAAAAGTTCTGAATTTCGGGCATACTTTGGGGCACGCTTTTGAAACCTATTCACTCTATTATGATGATGAAAGCTTGCTGCATGGTGAAGCTGTTGCTATCGGAATACTTTGCGAGTCCTATATCTCATATAAAGTTGCAGGTCTTGAAAAGGCTCAGCTTGAAGAAATAGCAGCATACATAATAAGATGTTATGAACCGTACATACTTGAATCTGACAGTATTGACATGTTACTGGATTTTATGAAGCACGATAAGAAAAAATTAGGTAGCCAGATGAATTTAACATTACTTTCATCAATTGGGACAAGCCTAATAAATCAGGAATGCAGTACTGATATAATTCGGGAAAGTATTCAGTATTATCAAAATCTTGTTAAATAGCCTGATATATTTATCATTTTCAATATTTGATTAGATATTTTTCAATACTTTTGCTTTCAATTTAGATGAATAAAAAATGACAGTTGATATATTTATCCCATGTTTTATAGATCAGATATTCCCTGAGACGGGAATGAATATGGTCAAAATCTTAAAGAAGTTAGGCCTTGATATTCATTATAATGAAAATCAAACCTGTTGCGGACAGATGGCCTTCAATAGCGGGTACTGGGATGAGGCCAATGAGATGGGCGAAAAGTTCATCCACGACTTCCCAAATGACAGGTATATTGTTGGCCCTTCAGCATCTTGTGTGGGTTTTGTGAGAAACTACTATCCAAAGCTATTTTTTAATACTGCCTTACATAATGAATTCAAGCAGGTGAAAAAAAATATTTTTGAGTTTACTGATTTCCTGGTCAATGTGATGAAAGTAACCGATATCGGAGCAACTTTCGAGCATACTGTGACTTATCATGATTCTTGTGCTGCATTAAGAGAATACGGATTGAAAAACGAGCCGAGAGAATTGCTCAAACATGTTAAAGGGCTGAAACTGATTGAGATGAAGGATCCCCATGTATGCTGTGGTTTTGGTGGTACCTTTTCAGTGAAGCATGAAGCCATTTCAACAGCTATGGGAGAACAGAAGGTTGAGAATGCTATCGAAACAGATGCCGAGTATATTGTTTCTACCGACTCTTCCTGCCTGATGCATCAGAATGGGATAATACAAAAACAAAAACTGCCTTTAAAGGTGTTGCATGTAGCTGATGTCCTTGCCTCTGGTTGGGAACTATAATAACATTATTGTTATTTTAACAATATAATGGAGGGAGTTGATTAAAATATAACCCTATGAAATATCTGACATACTATTTTGTTTTCACATTATTGTTTTTATCAGGATACACACTAAGATCGCAAAATGCAAGCAATGATGACCGCCCTAAAATAGGTGTTGTATTAAGTGGTGGGGGTGCTAAGGGTATAGCCCATATTGGTATTTTGAAGGCAATGGAAAAAGAGGGCCTGTATCCCGATTTTATTGCCGGCACAAGTATGGGAAGTATTATTGGCGGGCTGTATGCTACAGGATACTCAGCCGACCAGCTTGACACCATTGTAAGGGAAATAGATTGGGATATGGTTTTGTCAAATAATATCCCTCTTAATTACATCTCATTTCAGGAAAAAAAGTATTATAATCGTTATCTTGTTGAATTCCCCATCAAAGAAGGCAAACTTACACTCCCTTCCGGTATGATTGAGGGACAGGCTCTTAGCGAAGTTTTAACTAACTATACCTGGCCTTCGATGAAATATGAATCATTCGATGATTTTCCTATTCCATTCAGATGTATTGCAACCGATGTTAGCACAGGAAATCCTATTATTTTTAAAGATGGTTCTCTCTCTGAAGCTCTCAGGGCAAGCATGTCTATACCTACTGCATTTACAGCAGCCGACCTTGATACAACACTTGCGGTTGATGGAGGCGTGGTTGATAACTTTCCGGTAGAAGAGCTTTTTAAAATGGGTGCCGACATCGTTATCGGAGTTAATGTTTCGGATGAAGGACTAATAAATGCCAAGGAATTAGGTAGTATGACCGGAATACTGATGCAGATAGCTATGACTGCCAGTCTGAAAAGAATGGAAAGCCAAATAGCGATGTGCGACATTTACATAAAACCAGACCTTAAGAATTACGGAACTGCAAGTTTTAGCAATTATGCAGAGATTCTTGAATTAGGCTATAAAGCAGGTGAAGAGAACAGAGAAAAATTCAGGGAACTGGCTAAGAGTATTAATATTAAAAAGGAGGAAATAAAAGGTATCCCTTTTGAAGTTCAACCTGTAATTATTTCAAAAATTGTTTTACAGGGAAATAAATTAACTGATAATAGACTGATTCTTGGAAAGCTGGATATAATAGAAGGAGACACAGCCACGCGCGAAAAAATCGAATCGGGTATTAATAGAATTTTTGGAATTAACTCCTTTACAAAAGTTCTGTATCAAATAGAGAAAGTTCCGTATGAGGAAAAATATATCCTTTATGTAAAACTGAATGAAAAACAACCGGTAACATTAAAAGCATCTGTCCACTACGACAATCTTTTTTCTGCCGGGATTGTGCTTAATCTTACTGTACGTGAGCTATTTGGAAAGTCTTCGAGATTTATTATTGAAGGCGATATATCAAAAAACCCAAAAGCACGTGTTAGCTACCTTAAATTTCTGGGGGGGAAAGAAAAGTTTGCCGGTATTACTGGGTATAGTTTTATGGATGAGGAGATACCTTCGTATTCCGGCGGAAAAGTTGATGATGTTCAGGTTTCAAGACAGCATGTTTTTTCAGCAGGGTTAATGACAACCCAATCACTAAAACAAAGTTTTTATGCAGGCCTTTCCTATGAAATAAATATTGAAAAATTAAAATTTGATAACCTTTTGCCCTCGGAAATTAAAAATGTTAATTTTGATTACTTTAAACTAAACCTTCTATATACAAACAATACTACAAACAATCGTAATTACCCGACAAAGGGAAAAGAAATTCTTGCTTTTGGACACCTGTTTATGAATAACAAATATCATATTAATCTTAATAGCCCAAACGATTCTATCTTAATCTGGCCTAATGAAGACCAACTTAATGAAAACTTTACAAAACCAATGACACCGGATGCATATGGGATGATACAATTCAAATATTACGAATTTGTTCATTTTTCTAAAAATTTTCAGTTAGTCCCGGTAGTGTCTGCCGGTGCTACGATATCTACAGTGAATTATGGTCTTTTTGATGCTTATAGAATTGGAGGTTTGCAATTGGTTAAAATTGATGATGTAGAATTTATGGGTCTAAATTTTGATGAGATATCGAATCAAAACTATCTGATTGCAGGACTATTCCTGCAAAATGTTCTTTTCAGAAATCTATTTGTGAAATATGGTGCAAATTTTTTACTTCATCATGATTATGTTCCGATAAATGACCTTGACAGATTCGATTTCGACACAATGATTGATGAAAATTCAGTCCTTGGTTATGGAGTAAAATTAACTTATAAAAGTCCTCTTGGACCAATAAGTCTTGGGTTAGCAGGTAATGCAAATGATCCGGTATGGAGGACCTATTTTGCAATTGGATTTTCATTCAATTACAAGGATTAAAATGGCTGAACAATACATCACTAAAATATCCAAAGAGATCAACGTAGAGCAATGGCAGGTGCAAAATACTGTTGACCTGCTGAAAAACGGTGCTACAATACCTTTTGTTGCACGCTACCGCAAAGAGGCAACCGGAAGCCTTGACGAACTACAAATAATGAAAATCCGCGACAGGATTGAACAACTGAAAGAGCTTGACAGCCGTCGTGAAACAATCCTGAACACCATTGAAGAGCAGGAGAAGCTCACTCCCGAACTCGAGAAACAGATACGCCAGGCCGAAACAATGTCAGAACTCGAAGACCTGTATCTTCCCTACAAGCCAAAACGAAAAACACGGGCTACAATTGCAAAAGCAAAGGGACTTGAGCCACTTGCCAAAATAATAATGTCGCAGAAATATGACGATATTGAATCAAAAGCCCAACGATTTATTGACACTGAAAAAGGTGTTGAGTCTGCCGGGGACGCTCTTGCAGGAGCACGTGATATCATTGCCGAATGGATAAACGAGAATAACAATGTGCGCTCAAAAATGAGGAAACTATTTATCCGCAAGGCTGCTATCGAGTCGAAAGTGGCAAAAAACAAGGAGGATGAAGGGAAGAAATATGAGAATTATTTTGAATGGAAAGAGCTTATAATGCGTTCTCCATCACACCGGATACTTGCAATGTTAAGAGGCGAAAAAGAGGGATTCCTAAAGCTGAAGATAGGACCTCCGGCTGATGAGGCGTTCGACATTCTTGAGCGGCAGTTTGTCAGGGCCGACAATGAATCGGGTGACCAGGTTTATGATGCACTAACCGATAGCTACAAACGTCTTCTTCACCCATCCATGGAAACGGAGATAAGGGCCCTGGCAAAAGAAAAGGCTGACGAGTATGCAATAAATGTTTTTGCTGACAATGTCCGGCAACTACTTATGGCTGCTCCCCTTGGCGAAAAAAATATCCTGGCAATAGACCCCGGATTCCGTTCAGGATGCAAAGTTGTTTGCCTTGACAAACAGGGAAAATTGTTGCACAATGAAACCATCTATCCTCATCCTCCGCAAAATGAGGTAAAAAAGGCCATAAACAAGATACACCAGCTTGTGAATATTTATCACATTGAGGCAATTGCAATCGGAAATGGAACCGCAGGCCGAGAAACTGAAAATATGATCCGCAGGATGCGTTTCGAAAAAAATATTGTTGCTGTGATGGTTAACGAAAGCGGTGCATCTGTCTATTCGGCATCTTCGGTGGCACGAGAGGAATTTCCAGAATACGACGTCACGGTGAGAGGAGCTGTATCTATTGGCAGACGGCTGATGGATCCTCTTGCAGAGCTGGTTAAAATAGATCCGAAATCAATTGGTGTCGGACAATATCAACATGATGTTAATCAAACAGCTCTTGCAAAAAGTCTTGACGATACTGTGGTTAGTTCGGTCAACTCTGTGGGTGTCGAAATTAATACCACGAGTAAGGAGCTATTGAAATTTGTTTCGGGAATCGGGCTGGCACTTGCAAAAAGTATTATTGATTATCGTAATCAAAACGGAGCCTTCACTTCAAGGGAGGAGCTGAAAAAAGTGCCTCGTCTCGGCGGCAAAGCCTTCGAACAGGCTGCAGGTTTCCTCAGAATAAGAAACTCTGCAAATCCACTTGACAAAGGAGCAGTGCATCCCGAGAGCTATCACGTAGTTGCGCTAATGGCAAAGAGTATTGGTTGCAGTATCGAAGATTTAATCGCCAAAGAGGAGTTGCAAAAGAAGATAAATCTCAATGACTTTGTAACCGAAAAAACGGGCCTGCCAACTTTACGCGATATTATGGAGGAACTTGCAAAACCCGGCCGCGATCCACGTGAAAAATTTGGATTCTTTGAATTTGAAAAGGGCATACAATCAATAAACGACCTAAAAAAGGGAATGGTACTGCCCGGAATTGTTACAAATATTACTGCTTTCGGTGCATTTGTTGATATTGGCGTTCACCAGGACGGGCTGGTACACATCAGTAAAATGGCAGATAGATTTATAAGTGACCCTGCTGAAATTGTTAAACTAAACCAGAAAGTCAAAGTGATGGTTACTGACATTGATGTCATCAGAAAAAGAATTCAGCTTTCGATGAAGGATGTTAAAGAGTAATTTAATTACTTTTGCTATATGGAAAAAGTTGTTTGGGTAGGATTCTCCATAGCACTATTTGCAGGAATATTAACAGTAACGAAAAAACGCTTAACCGTTTCGGACAAACTACTTTCTGCCTGGCTCTTTTTATTGGCAATTGATTATGGAAATATTGGTATTACATCTTTTTCTTTTGATTTCACTATTGTGCCTTGTTCATTTTTCCTGTTTAATCCTGCGTTTTATTTATATTCACGTTCACTAACCGATGATAAATTTAAGTTAAAGTGGGAGCAGTTATTACATCTTGTCCCTTATATCTTTTTTGAATTGAGTAGCTATTATTACACTCTTTCTTTTGATAAAGATGCATTTTTTATAAATGATAGTAATCTATGGTTTAGACAATTGTATGCGATATCATTTATAATATCTCTTTTAGTTTATAATACACTCAGTATAATAGCAGTGCACGAGCATCGTATCAATTTAAAAAATGAGTTTTCAAATATTACCCAAAATCAAAAATTAAGTTGGTTATTGTTTATTGTTATCTCGTATAATATTTATGTGCTTACTGCTACTTTGTTAGGGCTTTTTGGTTTTTATTATAAGGATTTTGAAGTATCAAGAGCATTCAATTATTCGGCTGCGTTAGGACTTACCTTTATTTTAGGTTTTTATGGTATTCGACAAGATGAAATCTATAAAATAAAAATAGAGGATACAGAACCTGATCAAACAAAAGAAAGGTATAAGAAATCGAATTTGTCAATTGATAAAAAAGAAGAGATTAAAAATAAGATACTGACATATTTTAAAGAGGAAGTCCCATATCTTAATTCCGAATTAAG
>JAUVIX010000054.1 GCA_030592565.1 Chlorobiota bacterium | reverse complement strand
ATGACTATGAACTTTGCAAGCCCGTATGCATACTTATTAATAATTGCAGTTATTCTGATTATTGTAGGGTCTCAATATTTATAAATATCTTTGCGGCTGTGAAAAACCTGTTGAAGATATTAAAATATGCTATTCCTTACTGGGCAGTTGCTTCTGTTAGTGTGTTGTTAAATATTTTTAGTGTCCTGTTTTCATTAGCTTCTTTTGCCTTTTTCATACCTGTACTTGACATCCTTTTTAATCAGACAGAAGTTGTAGTAAATACCCCTGAGCCACTTACACTTAATGCCTTTCTTACATTTGATATGGGCCTGATAAAGGATAATTTTTATTACCAGATAAATGACATAATAAATATTTACGGGCAACAACAGGCCCTTTTGTATATTTCCATAGCAATAGTAGTTTTGTTTTTCCTGAAGAATTTATTCCGCTATTTCGCTATGTTTTTCCTTGCTGTAGTGCGGAATGGAGTTGTGAAAGATTTAAGGAATGATCTTTATTATAAAATTCTGATTTTGCCACTTTCCTATTTTTCCGAACAGCGTAAGGGTGATATTATGGCACGAATGACAACGGATGTCCAGGAGGTGGAATGGTCGATTATGACCTCTCTCGAGATGATTTTTCGGGAGCCTATAACTATTTTGTCATTTCTGATTACTCTTTTTATTATTAGCCCTTCCTTAACACTCTTTGTATTGATATTGTTGCCTGTTAGTGGATTTCTGATTGGCAGGATTGGCAAAAGTCTGAAAAGGACATCTGAAAAGGGACAGAAAAAAATGGGCGTTATTCTATCTTTGATTGAAGAGACCATTTCTGGACTTAGAATTATCAAAGCTTTTAATGCTATTGATTATGTGAATGAACGATTTCATAAAACAAATCGGGAATATACAAAAATAATGACGAGATTATATCGCAAACGCGATCTGGCATCTCCGATGAGTGAGTTTCTCGGTGCAATAGTTATGGTAATTGTTGTGTGGTATGGGGGGCGTATTGTCTTAAGCTCTGATTCTTCGCTTAGTGGATCGGTTTTTATTGTTTATCTCGGAATCTTTTCACAACTTATCCCACCTTCAAAGAGCATTACGCAGGCTATTTACAATATTCAGAAAGGGTCGGCATCTGTTGAAAGGATTCAGCAGGTTCTAAATGCACCGGAGGTTATTGAAGAAAAACCTGATGCTAAACAGCTAAAAGAGTTTTTAAGTGATATTGAATATAGTGATTTGAGTTTTAAGTATGATAATGATGATGTTCTGAAAAATATTAACCTGAAAATCGAAAAAGGAAAAACTATTGCAATTGTTGGTGCATCAGGAGGGGGAAAATCAACAATGGTTGATCTGTTGCCTCGTTTTTATGACTGCACAAAAGGAGAATTGCTAATAGATGGAGTGAACATAAAAGATTATGTAATTTCTGATATCAGGAAAATGATGGGAATTGTTACCCAGGAGTCAATATTGTTTAACGATACTGTTTTCAATAATATAGCATTTGGTATGGAGGATGCCACAGAAGAAGATGTTGTTGAGGCTGCTAAAATAGCTAATGCACATGAATTTATTGTTAGCATGGAGGATGGTTATCAGTCAACTATCGGCGACCGTGGCACAAAACTCTCCGGAGGTCAAAGGCAACGGTTGAGTATTGCCAGGGCTGTATTGAAAAATCCACAAATTCTGATTTTTGATGAGGCAACCTCATCACTCGACACTGAATCGGAAAGGCTGGTGCAGGATGCTCTGATGAAACTTCTCATTAACCGGACTTCCATAGTTATTGCTCACAGATTGTCAACAATCCGGTTTGCAGATGAAATTGTCGTTATTGATAAAGGCAGGTTGGTTGAAAGAGGAACTCATTCCGAGCTATTAAAGCAAAGCGGGGTTTACAAAAAGCTCTACGACTTACAGTCATTTGCCTCATAGTTCTAATCTTAAACCAAAAGGCAGCAGTAGTGCAGCTCAACTACTGTCTGGAATATTTTTTAAATGAAGCGAGAGTGAATGATTTTTTGATTTTTCAAATTATCGCTTTGAAATCAGCATATTTTTTACTATATTGCGGCTGTTTTTAACCTAAAATTTATCAGATATGCAAACTTACATCCTACTTACGAAGCTCTCTCCCGAAATTTCAATGAAAATGAAGGATAGGCAAAAACTGGGTCACAGCTGGCTTGATCAGGTCAGAGATAAGTGTCCTGATGTAAAATTTATTGCCCACTATGCCATTTTGGGCCAATACGATTTTATTGATATCTATGAAGCTCCTGATGTAGAAACGGCTGCTAAAGTTTCTATTATCAGCCAGGCAAACGGTGCACTTCATGCCGAAAGTCTTGCTGCAATTCCATACAAAAGATTTTTGGAATTGACTGAGGAGATTTGATTTTTGTGTTTTTCAATAATTGGAGTTTATTTGAGTTTTCCGCGAGTGCTAAAGCTACTCAGCGGAGGTGCTGTTTTTTGCAATTTGAAATTTCTGGTTTATCCAGGTTAGGTGTCCTGCACTTTTGTTAGCTTTTAAGGTAGTAGAGTTGTTGATTTATTATTTATCAATGGTCCACAATTCCTGCGCATTCAGTTTAAACGCAATTACTCCATCTCTTTTTGTATAGTACAGTTCCATTGGGCGTGAACTTTGTTTCAGGAAATAGACACTATCAAAAACAATTCCGTTCAGGGTAACAGATTTTTTATAACTATATATCTGGCCGAAATCATAATCGCTATTGGTGAATGTTATCATTTTTAGCTCGTTACTATAATATGTACCTTCTATCATTTTTACATACAGATAGTCCCAGTCTCCAACATCACCTTTATCACTTTCCAGCTTGTATGAAATTATATACGATGTTTGGTCTGATTCAAAAGTAAGTTCCTCACGTTCAAAATCGGCATAGTAATCCTTCTGTGAAGAAAAGAAACCGCTTGCATCTGTCATATATCTTTTATTTTCGTAGTACGAGTTGCGCCCTTGCCCTTTAAAAATCATTGTACCTGTGTCATTTTTGTACACAATATACTCAAGACCGTAGAACGGCATCCAAGCTTTCGATGAAGGCTGCAGATCTATAGGGTCAGATTCAACTGACTTCGGCCCGCAGGATGGTAATGAAAGGAGTACTGATATGATTAAACTTAATAATGAGTATCTTATAATTTTCATTCTTCTGTTAAATTTAGTAATTGTACGATAAATCCGGCCTAATGTTCCATTCATCACAAAGTTAAATATTTTTATTCACATTGGCTTGTTGAAACTTTCCTGATTTTGTCAATATAACGTTTGTTTTTCATTTTAATTTTGGGCAGTTATCTTATAACGAAGTTTTTATTTTCAAATAGAAAAGCATAGCAGCGACAGGCCGTTCCCCCTTTCAACAGGGAGGTGGTTAAAGTCCACCCGCTGCTTTTTTTATTTGGGAAATTTAAATCCTTTCTATTTTTTTACAATAACCCCGCAAACATTTTTTATTTTTGCCATTCAGCAACACAACATAACTGATATGGTAAAAAGGAAAAAGGTTCTTGTGAGCGGATGTTTTGATATGCTTCATAGCGGCCATGTCGCATTTTTTGAAGAGGCTTCACAATTTGGTGATTTATATGTCGGACTTGGCGCCGATAAGACAATATTTGATCTTAAAAACAGAAGGACAGTCTATTCGGAGGATGAGAGATTATATATAGTCAGGTCGCTAAAGTTTGTAAAAGATGCCTGGATTAACAGTGGTAGCGGAATTCTTGATTTTGAAGAGGATATAAAGGTTCTCAAACCTGATATTTTATTTCTGAATGAAGACGGCGACAGTGATAGCAAGAAGGTGCTTTGCGACCATTATGGGATAGAATATGTCACAAGTAAACGTATCCCAAAAGACGGCCTTCCAGAGAGGTCAACAACAGGTATTCGCTCTGCGAATAAAATTCCCTATCGCCTTGACCTTGCAGGTGGTTGGCTCGATCAGCCTTATGTTTCTAAGCATTATCCCGGCTCTGTGATTACAATCTCCATCGAGCCGGAGCGTGAGTTTAATAACAGAAGCGGGATGTCATCAAGCACCCGTAAAAAAGCCATCGAGATTTGGGGTTACCGTATTCCTGATGATAAGCCGGAGAAACTTGCCAAATTGCTTTTTAGCTATGAAAATCCACCAGGGAAAGAGGAGATCAGCGGCTCTCAGGATTCAATAGGAATTGTGTTTTTGGGTCTTAATAAGATGACCTACAATGGAAAGTACTGGCCTGAGTCCATTGAATCGGTCAATGATGATAAGATTCTTGATTTCATTGAAAAGCATCTTCATTTTCTTCCCCTTTCACCAAGGCAATATGATTATGATGTTTTGGCCGACACTAATATCAATAAGGAAAATGCAAAAGCTTTGGCAGAAGCAACTGATAAAACCTGGGAATCGATAATGAAAACGGATGCCGTTTCTTTTGGAAATAATTTCAGGGAATCCTTTGAAGCCCAGATAAAAATGTTTCCCAATATGGTGAATGATGAAGTTGTAAAAACAATTGAATATGTGAAAGGTAATGCGTTGGGTTGGAAGCTTTCGGGTGCAGGTGGCGGAGGATACCTTGTCCTTGTTTCAGAAAATAGTATTCCCGGAACCTTTCAGATAATGATACGAAGGGAGGGATAGAAAGCACCTATTCAATATCAACAACCTTAAAATCATCAAAGTAGGTTACTGCATCTGCTTTTGTCCAAAGTCCTACTTTACCTGCTTCCGTGAAGGTTTCATCTTTCACCTGGAATATTTGTTTTTCATTGAGATAAACTGTAAACAGGTCATCCGAAACTTTTAGCTTTAAAGTATTCCAGACATTGCCGAGAGGTTCCACATCTATTCCGTATGTCCTTCCTTTGCCTATCAATGGCAGATCCGTTCTTTTCCCATTTTCCACTTTGTACAGCACCACATTATCCTCCAGGGGATTGGCCCGTACAACATAATAATTGTCGGCATCAATGAAACGCCAGACAAAACCACCACCCTGATCCATTTTTCCTTTAACGCCCTTTATCTTAACTGTTAACTCTACATTTTTAGCTTTAAATCCATCGAATACAATTTCATTGAAATGATAATTTGGATTATCTTCTGATAATTGGGCTAAAACTTTATTTTCAACGTCATCCACAATCTTCCATTCTGTATTCTCTCCTTTTCCTGTGAAATACTGCGACCAGCCAGCAGGAATTTCTCCCACTTCATAATTACTAAATGTAAAAGTTGTGTCTGCAAGTGAAGGCGAGACAAGCAAACTGGATTCACTTCTCTTTTCGCTTGTTGAATTTGTGCTTTTGGTTTTTGCCTGATTGCAACCAAAGAGTAAAATAATACTTACTGAAATAATGCTTAATGTTCTCATCTTAATTATTTAATGCTGTAATTATTAATTATTTAATGTTATACTATTATATCATTTCCCAATTGTGCCATTATATCATTCACCAAATGTACCATTATATCTGTACCATTACCAAATCAATACTCTAAAAAATACTGCACAAATCTATTTTCCGATTTTTTTATTTGTTCTACTGTTCCTGTCTCTTCAATTTTACCTTCGTCCATTACTACAACCTTATCAGCTATAGCAAAGGCCTCTTTATGGTCGTGGGTAACATAGATAATAGTGAGATCAATCCCAAGTGTTCTGGATTGTTTCAAATTTCTGATGTGCTCCAGTATTTTTCGTTTTAGTTTAACATCAAGATTAGCAAGGGGTTCGTCCATCAGCAAAATTTTAGGTTTGAGAACCAAAGAGCGTGAAATTGCTACCAATTGTTTTTGTCCACCCGACAGTTGATGTGGATATTTTTCGGCCTGTTCCTGTATGCCAAAAAAATCAAGCATCTTCAAAACAGTTTCCTTTATATTTTTTTCTTTTCGCTCAATTAAGCCAAAAGCGATATTTTTATAAACCGTAAAATGCGGCCAAAGGGCAAGATCCTGAAAAATAAAACCTATGTTCCGCTTGTGAGGCGGAATAAGAATTTGCCCGTCTTTTGTAACAATCTTATTATCAATTACAATTGTCCCCTTCTCTGGAGTTTCTATACCTGCAATAAGACGTAATATGGTGGTTTTTCCACATCCGGATCCGCCGAGCAAACAACTTAGCCGGTTGGACTCAAAGTTTAAAGCGAAATCCTGAAGCACGGGTTTGTCCCCGTAAGAGAGCGTTATGTTATTAATGTCAATCATTGGCAAAACCATAATTTTTAATAAGAGGTTTCATTAAAAAGTAGAAACCGGAAATTATTAGCAAAGTAACGGAAAATACAATCAAAGTCATAGAACTCGTAAGAGATTGGGGTGCATTTGCCATTATGGTAAAAACTTTTATGGGCATAATCTCCGTACCAGGCGGATAAACCATTATGGTTGTTCCCAATTCTCCAAGACTAAAAATGAAGCTGATAATAAAGGCAGCAAACAGTGCAGGCAAAATCAAGGGAATCAATATTTTTCGTAGTCGTGTGAAAGATGAGATGCCTTCAATTTGTGCGGCTTCATCCAATGAATTTGGGATTTGTCTGATAGCGTTACCAATCAATTTGGATGATATAAATGAAAATTTTCCGGCAAGAGCAATCAATATGATAGCATAACTTGAATAAATAATATCCAGGCCGGGTTGATTATAGAATTTAATCAAGCTAATACCAAGAATTGTTGAAGGAATGGCAAAAACGATTAGCAATAACCAATCGAAGGACTTTATCGTTTTTGTTCCACTCTGATATGCAGAGTAGTAGGCAGCAATGAATCCAATAAAAACTATAATCAGAGCAGCCGAAAATGCCAAACCTATAGAATTTGCAAAAGTGGGTAACAATAATTCAAATGCCTGGATAAACCTGGATGCTCCATTTTTAAATGACTGAACAAAGAGGATGATAAAAGGAAATACAACCGAAATGGATAACCATCCAAACATAAATAATAAACTTAAAATGTTCCGGTTTTTTGTATTGTAAAGCTTGTTGTCGGTTCCTTTGCTTCCAATGGAGAGGAATGGTGCGTCCGCAATATTTTGTTTTTCAGTAAACAAAAGTAAAATACAAATCACAATCAGTAAACCGGATTGTAAAATTGCAAGAGAATGGTTGTAGAATGCTGAGAATTGAGTGAATATTTCAGTAGTAAATAACTTTACTCCGAAAAATGCCGGAACGGAAAACTCTGAAATACTGAAAATAAATACGAGAACAAAAGAGGTAATTAAAGCCGGTTTTATCAAAGGTAACATAATCTTCAGAATCACCATGCGAAAACTTGTAATCATAAAACCGGATTCTTCCAATTGTGCATCAATATTTGATAAAGCACTACCAGTTATGATCATTGATAACGGAGTAAAAATAGTGGTTAACACCAGTATTACTCCAATGTATGAAGATATTAAATTTGTGTCGTTAAAGAATATGAAAAAGAAGTCTTTCCAGGCAACCGCAAGAATATATGGAGATATGAATAAAGGGATTAGTAATAATATTTTGAAAATATTGCGGAATTTTATGTTGGTTTTGTAAAGCATAAAACCCAATATGGTTCCGAAAAATGTGGAGAGAAGAGCGATAAAAAATGCAATGATGCAACTTTTGGCCAGGAGTGAAAATGTATCCAGGTTTAATAACTGTATATTAGTACCAAATGAACCGTCAGTAAAAAGTGCAGTACCGAGTGTATAGGCAACCGGAATTACTACAAATAAAACAAAGGATAAAAATACTATTGTGTAAAGTGGATGATTTGTTAATTTTCTGCCCATTCTTTCAGATAATTTTGAATTTCTTCCAGTTTTTGTGAAGTTTTATCATAATCAATTTTCATTGGGATAATATCATCCAAAGATGGAATGCCTGCCGGAGTTTTTACTCCTTTATGTAGAGGCATCTGGGCGCAGGATTTTGCCAATTCTGCTTCGGTTTCTATGCTTAACAGATAGTCTATCAGCTTTTTACCGTTAACTGTATGAGGCGAATTTTTTATCAGGCATACTGTGTTAGGCATTATCAGACTGCCAATCTCCTGTTGGTCTAAAAAAACAACACCAATGTCTGCACCTTCTTTTAAGGCTTCAAAAGCATCATCAGTATCAGTCAGGCCGCAGGCGACTTCTCCCTTTATTACGCGCTTTTTTACATCACCGTTGCTTGTGGCAATTACGACGTCATTATTTTTTAGATCAGAAAGAAATTGTTTTGCTTTTTCATCTCCGAGAACCGTGAACAGAGCTGCTATGTGAAAAGTTGTTGTCCCAAATAAAGGATTTGCAATGGCAACTTTCCCTTTGTACTGCTTTTTGGCCAGATCGAAAATAGATCGGGGAATATCTGTTTGCTCTAAAAGGGTTTTATTATAAATCAAAACCCTTGCCCTTGCTGAAAATCCGGTCCAGTGATATTCAGGGTCTTTGAAAACAGGATCAATGTCATTGGCAGCCGGTGATTGGTAAACTGAAGTAATGCCTTTGTTTTTCAGCACTATTGTTCTTACCGGGTCTCCACTCCAAAAAACATCGCATTGCGGATTGTCCTTTTCAGCTATCAGGCGATTCAGAACACCTGTGGACTTTGTCTCCTCTGTATCGTAAACTGCTTTTACTGCGATACCGGACTCTTTTTCAAAATCCTTTAAAAACGGTTCTGAAAATATTTCGACAAAACTTGTATAAACTACAACTTCGTTGGTGTTGTCGCTACAACCGGTCATGATTAAAAGGATGAGAAATGTAATTTTAAGGCATATGTTTTTCATCTTTTTATAATTTTATATCATTCTGATTGTTAATTGTTTATGTTTTGTCACAATTTTTGCTAAAAAAGGCAAAAATTTCGCCAAAACTGCTATCTTTTATTTTTCTAACCCCGTATTTCGCTCTGCTCCATACGGGGCTACCATATTGTCGCCCCGCTGGGGCTTTTTAATTATCCTCCTGCCCGTCCGAACGAGTTCATCCGGATGGATGTGACCCCGACTGTTCGGGGTTATGTGTTTTTTAAAACAATTATAGATGTTTCATATTAATATTCCATATTATTTTCGTTGATTTTTTTCAAAATTCTCAATCCCTCTTCCACACTTTTAATATTCAAAAAGGTCATTGAAAGCTTATCTTTTGCTTCCTTCATTCTGCACAGGTTTGGGTTTTGCTGAACGAACCGTAATATTTTTGTAAATCTCTCCGACTGATAAAAGGCTGATTCCTGATTTGTGATAAAATATCCGGTTAGCTTTTCGGTTTTCATAATGATCTTTTCAAAGCCAAGTTCACGGGCTATCCAACGCAACCGTATTGTATTTATAAGTTCTTCCGTTTGTGGCGGCACCGGCCCGAAACGGTCGATAAGACGAAGGCGGAAGCGTTGCAACTCTACCTCTTCCTGGATATTGTCAAGCTCTTTATACAGACTTAAGCGTTCTGTAATGTTTGTAATGTAGTCATCGGTAATCAAAATAGCCATGTCGGTTTCAATCTGGCAGTCGCGGACATACTCTTTCTCTATCTCTTCCTTGTAAAGCTCTTTAAACTCTGTCTCTTTCAACTCGTGTACGGCCTCATCAAGAATTTTGTGATACATCTCAAAACCTATATCCGAGATAAAACCGCTTTGCTCTCCCCCAAGAATATTTCCGGCTCCACGGATATCAAGGTCACGCATTGCAATATTAAACCCACTTCCGAGTTCTGAAAACTCCTCAATGGCTTTTAACCTTTTTGAAGCTTCTGATGTAAGTGTTGACAGGGGAGGAGTAAGCAGATAGCAGAATGCCTTTTTATTTGACCGTCCGACACGTCCGCGAAGCTGATGCAGGTCACTGAGTCCATAATTTTGTGCCTGGTTGATTATTATTGTATTTACATTTGGTATGTCTAACCCCGATTCGATGATTGTAGTGGCAAGCAGCACATCATATTTTCCATCAATGAAATCGAGCATCACCTTCTCTAATTTATGGCCTTCCATCTGACCATGCCCGATTCCTACCGACACATCAGGACAGAATCTTTGGATCATATCTGCAACCTCGGTAATATTCTGAACCCTGTTATGGACAAAAAAGACCTGTCCGCCACGGTCGATTTCATAATTGATAGCATCGCGTATAAGCTCTTCGCCAAATGGCTGCAATTCGGTCTGGACCGGATAACGGTTTGCTGGTGGTGTGTTTATTATTGAAAGGTCGCGGGCACCCATTAACGAAAATTGCAATGTGCGTGGTATTGGTGTGGAAGTAAGTGTGAGTGTGTCAACATCAACTTTTATCTTTTTGAGCTTCTCCTTGGCTCCCACACCAAACTTCTGCTCTTCATCAATGATAAAAAGACCAAGGTCTTTAAATTCAATATCCTTGCTTATTAATCTGTGAGTTCCGATTAAAATATCAATTTTACCCTCTTTAAGCTCCTTTTTTATTTTTGTCTGCTCCTTTTGGGTTTTAAAACGGCTTATATATTCAATACGGCAGGGAAATTCTTTCAGCCTGTCGCTAAATGTTTTATAATGTTGCAACGCCAGAATTGTAGTAGGAACAAGAACTGCTGCCTGTTTACTATCGGCAACTGTTTTAAAAGCTGCACGAATGGCAACTTCTGTTTTTCCGAATCCAACATCACCACAAACAAGCCTGTCCATCGGATAATCAGCTTCCATATCTTTTTTAAAGTCAATTGTGGCTTTAAGCTGGTCAGGTGTGTCTTCGTATATAAAGGAGGCTTCGAGTTCGTGTTGCAGATAGGAGTCCGGTGGGAATTGGTGGCCTTTTGCTGCCTTTCGCTCGGCATACAGCTTTATTAACTCCTTAGCAATATCTTTTACTTTCTTCTTTGTCCGTTCTTTTAGCTTGTTCCAGTTGTTTGAGCCAAGTCTGTTCATCGAAGGTGCTGTGCCGTCTTTACCCACAAATTTGGAAATGCGGTGTAATGAATGAATGCTCACGTAAAGCAGATCACCATCTTTGTAAATAAGCCTGATAGCCTCCTGCTGTTTTTCGTTGATGTTAATCTTTTCCAGTCCTCCAAATTTCCCGATTCCGTGATCGATGTGTGTCACAAAATCTCCGGGTTGTAGGTTATTAATCTCTTTGAGAGTAATGGCTTGTTTGCCGGTGAATTTTTCTTTAAGATGAAATTTCTGATACCTTTCAAATATCTGGTGATCAGTATAACAGGCTATTTTTTTGTCTTCGTCAAGAAAGCCTTCGTGTAGAGCAAGGTTGATGGTTTCAAAATCGAATTGCCGTGATATTCCTTTTGTTGCGTGGATGTCGTCGAAAATGGCAATGAGTCTTTTCAACTGGCTGGTGTTATCCGACAGGATAAAATTCCTGAACCCCTCTTTTGTGTTGAGTGTTAAATCGGCAATCAACAGGTCGAAATTTTTATTGAAGGATGGCTGCGGCTTTGTCCTGAATGTAACTCTCTCAGCATTTTTAAAAAAGAAATGATGTCCAATTCAACTATTGAAAAATCAAGAATTTCTCTGTTAAACTCATTACTGTCAGTGAAAAGTGCGGAAGGAGAGGAGCCGAAAAATTCATTTTCATCTTTATTAAAAATCTCTTTTGCCCTGTCGTATTCAAATCCAATTCTGTCGGATGAAAAATCAATATTATCAAACCAAATAACCGTGCTGGCAGGTAAGTATGAAATAAATGATATACGTTTCTCAATAATTTTCCTGTCCTGAATATTTGGAACTATCGTGATATGGTCAAGTTTGTCGATCGAAAGTTGGTCAACAGGATTAAAAGAGCGAATCGACTCAACCTCATCACCGAGAAATTCAATTCTGTAGGGATGGTCGTTTGTAAAGGAGAAAACATCAATAATTCCGCCACGGATGGCAAACTGCCCCGGCTCATAGACGAAATCGGTTCTTTCAAAATCATTTTCGATTAGCAGGTCGGCAATAGAATCAAGAGATGAAGATTCTCCCCGTTTCAGTCTGATAGTATTCTTGCTCAGATATGCCTTCCTTACAACCTTTTCAGTAAGTGCCTCAGGATAAGTAACAATAATGCTTTTGCGTTGGCCTGAACTTAACCTTTTAAGAACTTCGGTACGCATTAATATATCAGTGCTATCCTGATCGTGCAGATTATAGGTTTTTTTATAGGATGCAGGATAAAACAGAATTTTCTTTTTGTGGTAGCTATAACTCTTCTCTCCAAAAAGATTTTCCAGATCATTAAGGAAATATGCAGAGGCCTCTTTATCGGGAAGTATAACAAGGTGGTTTGTTTGCAGTTGATTGTAAACGGCTGCTACAGTTATCGAACGTGATGAACCCACAAGTCCGGCAAGTTGCAATCTGGATGCAGAATAGTTTTCAAGATGATTGACAATAAGTCCTGTCTTTTCATCCTGTTCAAATATTTCCGATAAAGTATTACTGTTCAAATCACAAAGTGTTTCATAAGAATCTTTGCAAAAATAGTGTTTTTAGGGATTGTAGTCGAAAAATGTATTATCCTAACTATCAACCAGGTTTCGACTCCGCTCAACCTGACTGTACTGGCAAATTCCAAGCATCAATAAACAAATGACAAATAAATCACAATTTTTTAAATACCAATGTTCAAAACCTTATACGTTGTTTGATGTTTTATTATTTGTGCTTTGAGTTTTAATAAGTTTTACTTTTTGGCTATTTCGGTTTGAACAGTGCCACACCAGCACCTTTCCGTCATTGTGGCGCCTACGCTAAAGCTACTGCGACAGCGTGAGGCATAAGCAGGTAAGCCTGACGCGTAAGAATGCCGTAACAATCCATCTGCTATGAAAGGTAGCCGGTAATGGCAAACGGATTGCTACAATACGCTGACACACAAGGCCTGCCTAATTGTATTTCGCAATGACGAGAGTAACCAAAGGAGTTAGTGGCAAACCGTGAGAAACTTTTAAAAATATGCGACATTTTTTTTGATATCTAAATAATTTCTATACTTTAGCAGTCATAAAATAACCCAAAATGAAGAACCAGATAACAAAAATGGGTAGTAGTTAAAGAATAAAGGTAATCATATATCGCCAAAATGGAGGAATATAGTTACCTTTACACAGATATAGAAAAAATATTATTTTTGTCCAATGCAAAACCGAAACGACAAAATAATATTTTTAGTTCGGAATTCAATAATTCAACAATTGCCAACATGTTGGATAATTCATTGAAACGAAATCATCCAACTGTACGTTAGTGTGCCACGAAGCTGTGTTAATCCAGCAGGTGTAAATCCTGTCAGGGCAATTGACTGTTCACCCTGAAGAAGAGCGAACAGATAACTCCGTGAGGAGGATGCTGAAGTTTCGTTCTTTCAAATAATCAAGCCGCAATGCTTTAGGCGTGAACCCGTAGTAGTCCCGCACGTGCGGGATGTAACCGCAGATTTGGGGAGGTAGTTGACGTATCCGAACCCTGCCATACTGAAAGGATAAACAGTCAAAGGGAATTTCAGTAAACTGCCGGAGTCATAGGGGTGGCGTGATTATAGATGGATTAACACGGAACCCCGCAAGAAAGGCGGGGCAGGCTGTGGGGGGTCTCTTGTTTTAAGGGATGGCAATCCTAAACAACCCGATATAAGTATAGCGAAATTCGGGATGGGGACAAGAGAAGTCGGAGGAGCCCATAGTACCAATGATTATAGAGACAACATAACTCTATATAGGAAAGGGGCTCTACTTTAGAGACGTGGATATAGATAATGCCTTTCAGTACTGGCAAAGTCCTATTCGGCTGAAATATTTTAGGTGATTATT
>JAUVIX010000148.1 GCA_030592565.1 Chlorobiota bacterium | reverse complement strand
GTTTAAAACTATTTGCAAAAAGATGATTAAACAGCCCTCTTCTGCGTCTACGTCTACCTAGTCGTTGTCCACGCGTTTGGTGTGTTTCTTGTCCTGAACTATCACCATATATTCCGGCCAATTCAGGATAGACTAAACTCCATTCATACATATTAAAATAACGCTTAGTCTCTTTTATAATTAAAAAAAGCAAGATTGAAATGAATATAAGTAGTACGATAATTATTGCCAGAAAAGTTTTAATGTCGATATCCATCATAATTATAATTTTCACAAAAGTACAATTATTTTTGATTTTTTCAAGGTCACAACTGAGAATTGCTGGTGCTCACCAAATCATACTTACTTTATTTGTTTTCAGATTTTGCTAAACCCCATACTGACTTTGTGGGTATAATATTTCTGGGTTTTTTGATATAGACTGTTGATTTCTCTCTTGAAATAACATAGCGCATCATCCATATCGAAGAAGATAGTTCTATTCATCTCCTTTTATTTCTTGAATCTCTTTTTCCAATTCTTTTACTTTATCACTATTCCCGGTTTCATTGTATAGATATATCAGGTTATCAATGGAATTTATTAGTTTCTCAGCCCATAATTTATTTGCTACATATAATTCTCTTAGCTCCTGAACACCTTTTTCATATAGTAATATTGCCTGTAAAACATCACTGTTCTTGTAAAAAGAAAGAGCTAATACATTTAAACTATTAATAAAGTCTTCAGCCCATCTGTTAGGTTTTTCCCTGTAAAGCTGTTCCGTAATATCAAGTGATATTTCTTCTAATTGAATGGCTTCTAATATGTTATTTGTTTGTTTATAAGAAAAAGCTAAATTCATTAAACTTTGAGTATAGTATTTAGCCCATCTTTCAGGATTTTCCTGGTAAAGCTGTTCCAGAATAGCCAATGCTTTTCCCCCTAACTGAATGGCTTCATTTATTCTGTTTGTAATACGATATGAAAGTGCTAAATTGTTTAAACTTAAAGTGTAGTCTTCGGCCCACATATCAGGATTTTCCTGATAAAGTGGTTCTAGGATATCAAGTGATTCTTCTTCTAATTGAATGGCTTCTTCTACTTTATTTGTATCACTATATGAACGAGCTAAATTATTCAAACTTGTAGTATAGTCTTCAGCCCACCTGTCAGGGTTTTCCCGGTAAAGCTGTTCCATAATAGCCAATGCTTTTTTTCCTAACTGAATGGCTTCATCTATTCTGTTTGTAATACGATATGAAAGTGCTAAATTATTTAAACTAGTAGTGTAGTCTTCAGCCCACCTAACGGGGCTTTCCCGGTAAAGTTGTTCCCGAATAGCCAATGCTTTTTCTTCTAATAAAATGGCTTCTTCTACTTTATTTATATCACTATATGAACGAGCTAAATTATTTAAACTTTTAGTATAGTATTCAGCCCATCTGTCAGGATTTTCCTGATAAAGTGGTTCTAGGATATCAAGTGATTCTTCTTCTAATTGAATGGCTTCTTCTATATTATTTGTGTTACTATATGAATGAGCTAAGTTGTTTAAACTTTGAGTATAGTATCCAGCCCATCTATTGGAGTTTTTATGATAAAGTGGTTTGGTAATCACTAATGTTTTTTTCCCAATGGCAATTGCTTTATACAATTTTTCATGTAAAGAAAAGTACCACCATAATTCCATTAACAAATCAATGATCTCTTTTTGATCTTCTTGATTTTCAAACAAACTAAAAAATGGGGTAAGAGTGCTATCAATAAGATACATATTATCAACAAGCATCTTGTTAAAATCAAAAAATGATAAATACTCCTTTTTATAAGTATCGGGAGTTAACTTTTCCATAAAAGAAACCTTTTTTTCCTCTCCCTTTTCAACATCAACTATAAAACTCTCATTATCATCAGATGGCAGCCAATCCGAAAGAGACTTGTGATAAAGTTCTATCATGCCATCGTTTTCTTTTAGCATGGAACCCAGCTTTGTTGTAATACGTTTAAAAGCTTTTAACCTCATGCCTGGTATATCCATTAACAAAAGCTTTGGAATTGGTTGTTCGTAAGCCAATATTACCTCAAAAACAGGAGCGTATTTTTCATCATATTCATCGTCATCTTTGGTTATTCGCTCAAAAAAACGCTCATAAATACCATTCAATCCTTTGGGGAATTTTTCGGGATGCGTAATATCAATGGTGCTGTTTTTTATTCCTTCAAAAAACTGTGTGAGGTAAAGCATGTTGGCATCACTTCTCTCCATGAGTGTGCTTACAAAGTTATTATTTGAATAATTTTCTGAATATCCATTTTCTATTAAACCTTGTTTTATGAAATCTTTGCAATCGCTTATGTTTTCTTCGTCTTTGGTATCGAGGGAGCTTGTATTAAAGGAAGATAATTTTTGTTTTAGTTTCGGCTCAGGTCTGCTGGTTATTATAATTTTAATGTTTGATGGTAATTTGCTAAACTCATCACGTATTAAATTTGCAAGTTCGTTTTCACCATCATCGTTTGCAGCTTCGTCCAGGGCATCAATAATAAAAATATAGGTCTTGTTTGTTTTTAGATAGCTTAATGGGTTTAAAATTAATTCTTCAAAAAGTTCATAAACATTCTTGTTTTCAATTTCTACCTGTTGAATATATTTGATATAATCGGGTATCTGGCTTTGAAACTGGAATGCCAATGATTTAATTACATTTAACGGGTCTTTTTTATTGTCAAAGTTGTAACTACAATAGTGTATGCCAATTACATCTTTGAGTCTGTTGGCGAGATGTGCTGCAATGGCACTTTTGCCATAACCGGCTTCTGCTGTTATCCAAAGCACTTTGCTTTCAGGGTTTTCATCTATCCAGGTTGTAATTTTATCTTTTACCCATTCTCTGCCAATTAGCTTTTTGTGTTTGGCAAAATCCTGTGTGAAATCTATTGGCTTAAGGTCAGAAAACAGCTTTGCCTGTACGCCATCTGTATCAATTTCTTTTTCACCTTTTAACACATCAACTAAATATTGCATTTGTGTTTCAAAAAGCTCATCATTAATTTTATTGGATAAGCTGTCATTTTTAGAGAGTTCTTGAAAGTCTAAATATTGAGTTCTTACAATAGATAATGGCGGGATTTCAAAATCTATCATTACCGGGATGATATTTTTTTTATGAACCAACGCCATCGCAATTTCGTTCAGGCAATAACCATCCGGCCTTCTGGCTGAGTATGGCGTAATAAAAAAGATAAACTTTTGATGACTACCAATGGCAACTTCCAGCTTATGTTCCCAGTCGTCGCCTGCCCGTAGTTTATCGCTATCCAAAAAAACATCAAATCCGTTTTTGCTCAGATAGTCTTTCATTTTTATTATAAGATCTTTGTGCTCATCGTGTCCGTAAGAAAAAAAGATGTTGTTCATAGATTTTGTGTGTTTCTAATAATCTAGTCTGGATTTGTGGGAAATTTTCAATAAGAAAACAAACTAATTGTAGAGTTTGTTATCAATTTTTACAATTTTAGTTCCCATTTGCTTTACCAATTTAGGTATATTTATTACAGTATCTCTATCGTATTGTTTTATTTCGTCAGAAAGCTCTCCGTACGGAATTAAATACTGATGTATCTTTTTCTTATCATCTCTGGTTTTACCATATTTCCATCCACTCAATACCATATGTGCCCACCAGCGATCGTGCTCCATAATTGCAAGAGATTCAATCAGTTCAGGTTTATCTTCAAATATAAATTCTGCTTTACTATCTGATAAACTTACGACCTCACAGCCGGCAGCCCTGACCTTGATATAAATATGATCTGCTTGTTCCCTGTTTTGTATCTTGAAATCAATAGGCAGAAAATCCCAATCGTAATGCGATGGCTTTTTGTTGGGGTCTCTCTTATCACCAAGACTATTTAAATAATCCAGATGAATAATTTTTGCAAGCTCATCAATTTCTTCCGAAATAAGTGCCTTTTTTGTAAATGATCTTTCAATTATATTAAACTTATTGAGGTTGATATTGTATATTGATTTTGCAGTGTACCATTTACTAATTATTCCATCCGGGTTCATTAAAGTCAACACTACTTCAAGGTTCTCACCGGAGTCGTTCTTAGTAAGTTTCTTCAATATATTTGATGACAATGAGTCATTTTCGCAAAGCAAATAAACGACATTGAATTGCTGTTCGTGATTGAACTTGTTGAATTCTTCAATATCAAATAATTCCAATGATTCATCATAATTCTCAAAATCTACCAGTTTAGTGATTCCGGGGAAATTTTGGAGGAGTTTTTTTACGATTGAATTTCCATCGTGAAATAATGTTATCTTAAGTTTCTTTGAATTTGCATAGTATCCAAGCCTGGCAAGTCGTATTATCATACTCTGAGCCAGGTTACCCGAACCGAAAACTGCAACCCTTACCTGGGGTGTATCTTTTGTAATCGGCATAAAACTATCAGGTGAATCGTCTTTGAATAAAATTCTGGTTGTCCGCTCATTCATTGAGAATATGCGTATTTCACAATTAGCATTAAGTTCATTTGCCTCCATAAACTCTTCAAAAAACTTTAACTCCATCAGCTCGTTTAATTTGATATCATCAGCAACGTGAGTAAAAATAGTCTGCTTTTTATCTTTTCCGAACTCAATCAGATAATTATAGACCAAAATGGCGTTTGAAATATTTGTTTCGTCTTCTTCTTCCAGAAAAACAAAATATTTCGCCTTATGTCCGGCAATATTTTTCAGGAATTTATTACTTGTAATATCTCCCTCAACAATCACAGCACCTTCCTTTTCCACGAGGTCTAACTTACGGGGATTATCAATACCTGCAAGGACTATCACCTTCTCACCATTTTTAATTAAGTCCTTTATTAAATACCTTGATTTGTCGTTCAGTGAAGTTATAATTATGTGATTTTTATATGACTTAAGTCGAAACGACTTATACTCTCTGCGAATAAAATACATAATGGCTTTAGCGGCTGCGTAGAGTACAACTCCGGGTGCCAGCCAGCGTGCAATTTCGAGCTGCCAGGGAAGCGGGGATTGGAACTCATCAACAAATTCCATCCCAAATATTTTCATTGATTGAAATGCAAGATCCAATATATTTCTCTCCAGACCAGACTCCGTAAACATAATGTTAAAACCAATCATAGCAAGAAAAAATGCTATTAGTCCGAGCGTTCCTACTATCCACCATTCATAATCACGTATCTTCATAATTCTCTTATGTATTTAAAAAATCTCAATTTGAAGTAAAATTCAAACATCTAATATCAGGGCAAACCTATCTGCAATTATACATATTTATCCCGATATTTGACACAATAATATTGAAAAATATAGTTATATCTTTTATGACAACAATGCATTCAACAGTTATTATCTGCCCCAATTGCCAAAATGAGATGTACTCCTTTGAGTTAACTTCATATTATGTACATAGCTCTATTGTCTATTCTGACGGGGAAACAATATGTAATCCGCCCATAATGTTTAATGAGTTAATTCTTATTTGTAGTGAGTGTAATAAGCCTTTTTGGAAGGATGATGCTGTTCAGGAAGATGGTAACATAAGCAAACCTGATCCTGGACTACCAGAAGCTAAAGATATTATTGACCTAATTCCACCATTTGATTCTGACCGTAATTTTAAGCTGGCACAGTACTATTCCGGTTTACTGGAGAACGGGTTTGCGAATACAATAGACAGAGAAATATATTTACGGATCGAATTGTGGCATACTCTAAACAATTATGACAGAAACAGGCAGGAGGGCAATACTGCTGATTTAATAAAAGAAAAAATTATTAGTTTGTTCGGTAAGGCTATATCAGGTCAAAAAGGAATCCATAAAAGTGATAAAGCCAGTAGCCTTTTTAAAAGTAACCTCAAAAAACTCATCATTATTTATAAACCGGAAAATGATAACGAACATTTGTTACTGGCTGAGATGCACCGTGAGCTGGGAGAGTATAACAAGGCTTTATCTGTTTTAAGTGAAATTAAATGTTACGACAATAAAAACGTATATAAAAAAATCGTTAAAGCAGCAAAACGAAAGAGGTCAAAAGTATTCAGAGTAAATTAAAACTTTGTAAATATTTAGCCTGGACACTAAATAAATTATTTTGGATTATTATACTTTTCCTTTTTTACAAACTCCTTCATATTCATCAGGGTTTTATAAGGTCCGTCAATAATGAACATATTTACAATCCAGGCGGGAACATTTCCGCCGGGGTCTGCGAGATATTGCAAATAGACTTCCGTTTCATCGTTTTCACCCTGTACAAATTCCCAAAATCCGTTTGCTTCGGGTATTCTAACAATATCAGGGTCCTTCGGTAGATAATCCGGTCTGCCTTTCATATCCACTTTTGCCACATTTGTTCCAGCGTTCCTGATGACCTTTGCAATGACAATGTTATCGCGGTTGCTCAACGGCCACGGCACTTTTATCTCGTTGTAATAGATTATTTCGTCCTCACTAACTACTTTCAATATTTTTGACGATTTGACATTTTCAACCCATTTGGGGTAGGTTTCCACATCTATTACCAAGGCAACCAAAGCCGAAATCGGGACATTCATAGTAGTTATTGCTTTAAACTCTTTAATTTCAAATCCTTCAACTTTGCGGGTATAAACCTTTATTCCATTCTTATCTTTCTCCAGTACCCAGGTTGAATCAGCTGGTATGCCTGAAAAGGCAGTTAGCTCTTCTCCTGCAGTTAATAGAAATATTGCTAAAATAACTATTGACAATTTCATAAACAAAACCTTTCATAACAGGTAATTCTGTACTTCAGAAAACACAAATATACAACTAATTTGTATTAACCTTATCTGTTTTGTCTCAATTTGTAGCTTCTGCAACTTCTTTCAGTTTTGTAAGTGTTTTAAAAGGAACGTCAGTTATAAAAAAGTTTACTATCCATAAAGGTACTTTGCCACCAGGGTCAGCAAGGTATTCCAGAAAAACATCTGTTGAGCCGTTTTCATTAGTAGTAAACTTCCACGTCCCGCTCGCCCTTGGTATTCTGACAAGTCCTTCCTTTGGAGGAATAAAGTCTGCATCACTTTCTATAATAATACTAACTACCTCTGTCTCCGCATCTTCCAGAAGTTTAATGTGCATAATATTATCTCGATTGGTGAAAGGCCAGGGGACTTTTACTTCAACATAATAGTATATCTCTTTTTCGCTAATTTTTTTTAGGACTTCAGTACTTTTTAACATTTGGCATCCATTGTGTAAATGTTTCCACATCCATCAGCAAACCTGCAAGATTTGCCATTGACGCATTAATTCTTACATTGGCTTTTATTTCTTTTATGTTCGTCCCATCACTTAAGCGTGAGTATATCATTATATCGTTTTTATCTTTAACCAAAAGCCAGTCGGACATGCAAGGTACTTCTCCCACAAGGATAAACATAATGGTAACTAAGATAGAAAGTGTAATTTTCATAAAATATCTTCAGGGCAATTCTTCCTAAGAAAAAATAAGGCTAATAAGAACAGCCTTTCCCGTTGTACTCTATTTATCGTATCAGTGTTACATTTCCTTTGTCGGTAATTTTAACACCGGATGTATATTCGAGAGAGGCCTGCCACAAGTAAGTATCTTCGGGCATTTTGTTCCCTGCATTGAATTTCAATCCATTCCAGTAATCGTGTACATTATCCGTTTTAAAAATAATTTCGCCCCAGCGGTTGTATATGAGAAGTTGAAAGTTAACCAGATCGGTTCCAAGTCCCCTGATCCGGAAAAAATCATTTGTTCCGTTACCATTTGGCGAGAATGCTGTCGGAGCGAGTATGCGGTAATGGACTTCAACAAAAACACTGTCGGCTGACTTACAACCGTTGTCATCTGTAACCCAAACGTGATAGACACCACCTCCGAGAGGATCAATACTCTGAGTGGTGGCACCATTGGTCCACAGATAGGAATACGGCTCCGTACCTCCATCCACAGTAAGATTTATTGCACCCAATTCAATAGTGCCCGGTTCAGCTTCAAGATGCAGGGTCAGAGAATCAGGTTGTGAAATAAAAACTGTATCAAAGTTGTAACATCCGTAGTCATCAGAAACTTTTAAAATATAATTTCCACTTTGTGCCTGACTGAGACTCTGGGACGTGTCGTAAATTTGACCGTTAAGATACCAGTCGAAATGTTCGTAAACACCCGTACCTCCTGCGAGGTTAACAGCATCAGCCGAACCGGAATTATCTCCGTAACAAAGCAGGTCGAAACCAGTAAGATCAAATGTTACCTCAGGAAACTGATCAACAGTAAAACTGCCGGAATGAGAGGGGCAATTATTTGTGTCGGTGACAACCACTTGGTACTGTCCTGCTGCAAGGTTCAAAGCAACAGTATCATCCTGCCCGTCAGACCAGTTTGCAAAATAGGGTTCCGTCCCCCCCG
>JAUVIX010000330.1 GCA_030592565.1 Chlorobiota bacterium | reverse complement strand
TCTCTACTCTCTGATATCTGTTTTCTGTTAAATACTATTGTTCTAAACCAAAGCAGTGAAATATCTGTGGTTTTGTTTTTTAATTATTTTATCGAGATGTGCAATTGCACGTCTCTACAATAACATTTGAACGCATGCAAAGCATGCATTCAACACTTGAACATTTGAACTTTTTATTGTGTAGCGAAGCGAAATTATGTCAAAGAACTGATTTATATTAAATCATCTTATAAATGAACTCCCGTATTTGTCGGTCTTAACAAAGTCTTCAAAAAAGCCTAAGTCCAGACAGGTCGGGAATCTATGGGTTTTTAATATGTTGTAATTTGTCATATGTTATTCGCGCCATTTGTTAAATATTAGGTTACGACCGTTAAAAGCAACTTTATTAATAATGCGTTTACAAACTTACGCAAGGCCTTCCTGGGATTTTTTAATTACTTGTTTAATGATCGCTTTTTGGGTAAATCCATGGGCGATAGAGTCGGCGAAGTCAAGCCGGTCGAAGTATAGGCGAAGGCTTTTAACTTTTAAGTTTTCATAAACAAGGACTTCTGATTGTTTTGATGTGAACTCATCGCCGTTTCTCAGGATGCCCTTCACAATGAACTCTTCAAAGAATGTATTGCCTTCCGCCATAATGGTAACAGGGATAAACTTCAGTGATTTAATATGCCTGTACATCCAGTAGAACCATTTCGTTGCACCGTCTTTTCCAAAAAGAGTTAAACCAAGAAGTTCAATCTCGCAATCATCAGCAAAGCACTCGAGAACAAGGTTCAGGTTCTTATTGACTATTGCATCATCAAATTTCTCTGCCGCCTTTCTGATTTCTTCGGGAAGCCTCTTATATTTTGTCATAATTAATTACTCCGAAAATTTTATGTTTGAAATGAAAATGAAATATATGGAACGATGCCGGCCCCAGGGGAGGGCTCCACAAAAACTGCAAAAGTTAAACACCATGACGGAAAAATAAGTCGTAATCCTGTTGATAAAATAATATAAAATCCCAGGTTCTGCTCTTCTTCAGAATCATAAGATATCCAGTTATCTGTTACAAAAGCCAGGTTTTTAAAAATTCTCTTTTCCCCACCCAGCATCAAAGTCCAACCGCCATTTTCTTCTCCTGTTGTCATTACTCCAAGACCTATGGTAAAATTATTGAATGTATCACCATGTGTGGATGCAAGATAATAAGAACCAAGGGTATATAATTTATAAGAGTTAAAAAAATTTAATAAGCATATTCCTGCTGCAAGTTTATGCTTATCATTTGAAGTTAAGCTAACCTTTATGCTTAACGAAAAGAATAAAGCAGGATTAGGTATGAAGGCTCCTCCACCTATTGTTACCTTATCTGAAAGACCATAGTAGTACATTGGATAAACGATAAAGATATCGGAGAAATATCCTTCACCTTTTTTCAGGGTTTTGCCGGTAGGACTGAGTAAAAGCTTATAAGGAATCGGGTCTTCATAATAATGCTTTTTTCCTATTATCTTAATTTTTCTGATTCGTTTAATATTGTTGACCGGGATTTCAACCGTTTTATTTTCTGTTTCTAAGACTAATAACTTCTCATCCTGACTTATTATCTTACCTAAGTATAGCAGTTGGTCTTTGGTTTTGACTTCAAAGAGATATTCAGGTCCGACACGGACCTTGCTATTTTTGGAACAGGCCTTGACATCGGAACTGACCTTGCTATTTTCGGAACGGATATTAATATCCCCGGAACAGGATTTGACATCCCTGGAGCGGGTTTTGACACTATTCTGATCATTTGTCAAGGTCTGTTCCAGACTCAAGGCCTGTTCCAGGCCCTGAGTACTGAAAATGTTGATTTGAAAAGATAATATGATAATTATAATGAGGAGTAAAACACTTATTTTAACGGTCGATATTTTCATAATAATATTGTAGAAACGTACCATAAAGCTGTTCGATCTCCCGTTATTTGTCATTGCGAATCTCTGATTTATCAGTGATGTGGCAATCTGGTGTGGGTAAGCACCATTAATAAGCCATGCTTGCAGGGTAAACTACCCTGTAAAACCTTCGCTTCGCTCAGAGATTGCCGCGTCGCAGCGCTCCTCGCAATGACAAAGACAGTCTTTACAAAGTTATTTCCAACATATCATAGCAAAGTCCGAGCCGGCTTATGTCAAACCCCGCTCCGGGGTCAAAGCCAGTTACGGGCTACGGACCTTTATAGAGCATTATTCGGTATGTTTTATGTATCTTGAACTGCTCGCCGTTCAGGCGTCCTGCAAAGAATTTCTTCTCGGTCTTTTCAATCTTTTTTCTATATATCTTTTTAAGGACCTTGAACCCTTTCGGATAGTTCATATCAAAATATTTAAAAATTATATTCCACATCGGCTGTGCAACTTGAATTATGAACCCGTTAACAATATCCATATTCGGAGCAGTGAAATCTGTGATGTCAACATCTTTAATTAACTCTAGGGGAAAATTTTCAATGAACTCCAGGAACTTGGATAGGGTATGTCCACCGCTCAGTGCGCTTTTCTGCCCGGGCGCACCCGTCTTGAAAAAGTCGCTGATGAGAATATATCCATTCTTATTAAGGATCTTTAACGATTTAGGAATAGAATATCTTGTAGGGACATATTGAAAACTTTCACTGAATAGAATAAGGTCGTACTTCTTGTCCGTCTTTAAATCCTCAAACTTAGTTTCAAATACATCACTGTCCCTTCCAATATTTTTCCGCGCAGCCGCAGCCAGGTCAGGGCTTGGAGTTAAGCAGTCAACCTTATAACCCTTCTCAAGAAGTCTCTTCGTAGTCATTCCGGCTCCACCACCGACATCAAGGATTGTTTTTACTCCTTCAGGAATATGTGATATTAACTGCTCCGAATATTTAGTCTGCGCCTTTACCATATTTGAAATGTCCAGCTCCATATCTTCTGTCCAGTACCCGTAATGCAGGTCCTCAGCCTTCAGGAAATACTTCCCCATGATCAAGCTAACTGCTAAGCCTGCTTCCTTTGAATCATACTTTTGTTTCTTACCCATTTAAATATTCCTTTATTTAAAGTTAACACTATGAAATGCTTATTCACAGAATCTTGTTATTTATCGAATAATACAATCTTTATTAAAAATTTACTTACCTTTCCTTATAAAGTGCGCTGGCAAATTACAAAGAAAAAGTAAAACAAAAAAAGAAATAATTTTTACCGCCCCGAAAAAACGGGGTAAACTCCAGACACGGAAGACACGGAGAAAAGCAAATAAAAGTAAAAGAAAAAGGTCTTTTAACCACCCCGAATTAAATTCGGGATAAATTCCGAACATGAAGAAAAGATAAACAAAGTAAAAGACTTAAGTTTAGATTTTTAACAGAGATTACATGATTAATGTGATTATTAAAATAAATATTTATACTACTATTCATTTTTTTATCCCATATAATCATGCTTTCTGAATCTTCGCTTCAAATCTCTGTTAAGTATTTACAGTTGTTAAAGCTAAAAAAGATTGTTGCAATATATGACAACAATTCATTGTTAAGTTTTTAAAATCGTTTACGATTCTTATGAAAATAATTCATAGCCTAGGGTTTTAACCCTAGGAAAACGATAGAAGAACAACCGGCATTTATGCCGAGTTATGAAAACAATGAAAAAGGAAAAAAGGGAAATATTTTAACAGTGACTTTAAAAAGACTTGTAAGGGGGTGAAACCCCATTGTTATGGCTAATAAAAATACTTTTCAAGGCACTAACCTTCAGTCAAGTTCAGTTTGGATTGATGCCTATTTGGGTTTACAAATGCTTATGTTTAAAGGGAGCTTGCTCCCTTATTAATTGATAAACCATTCAAAAGCAAGATTGTTATAAAAGGGAGACGTGCCATGGCAC
>JAUVIX010000068.1 GCA_030592565.1 Chlorobiota bacterium | reverse complement strand
GAACTGGATTTCGGATGAGCCAGCTATTACCGTGAAAACTTCCGGTTCAACAGGTAAACCCAAAGAGATAGTGTTATCGAAAAAATCAATGACAGAGAGTGCAAAGCTAACAGGGCAATTTCTAAATTTAAAGAGAGATGACAGGGCTTTGCTTTGCCTTCCTGTGGATTTCATTGCCGGAAAAATGATGGTCGTTCGTGCTTTTGTTCTTGGCCTTGATCTTGTTACTGTGGAACCGGCTTCCAATCCTTTGAAAAATATTAATGAAAATTTTGGTTTTGCAGCAATGACCCCGATGCAGATTCATAATACTCTTGAAAATACTGACGAGTATGAAAAAGTGAATAAAATCGAAAAACTAATAATCGGAGGTGGAGATATCAGCGGAAAGCTGCTGCAAAAAATCCAAAAGCTTAAAAACAAAACATACCACACTTACGGGATGACAGAAACAGTAACTCATATTGCCCTGAAGCGACTTAACGGAATTGCACCTGATGCCTTTTTTAAAGCTTTACAGGGCGTTACATTTGAAAAAGATGAAAGGGATTGCCTTGTAATAAACGCTCCGCATATTTCAAATAAAAAGATAGTTACAAATGACATTGTTAATTTAAAAAATGATACAACGTTTAATTTTATCGGCAGATTTTATAATGTAATAAACACCGGAGGAATTAAGATATTTCCGGAGGTAGCGGAAAAAAAATTAAGTGGTATCATTAACAGCAGGTTTATCATTGCAGGATTGCCTGATGAGAAGCTGGGAGAAAAAGTGGTTTTGATTGTTGAAACAAAAAATCACGATAAAGATAGATTTGAAAAAATCATTTCAAATTCCTCATTATCAAAATATGAAAAGCCGAAAGAAATCCTTTTTATTGAAAAATTTTCTGAAACCGAAAATGGAAAGATTGACAGGAAGGTAGAAAAATATTTTACCTTGAAAAAATCTTAATCTACTAAACTATTCTGCATCAGGTATTTCCCCTTCATCCTCATCATAAATTCTAATCCTTACTCCATCATATCGTTTCTCTATTCCATTTTTGTAATGAATGGTTATAAATGGAGTTCCGTCATTATTATATTTTATCCATTCACCGTTCTTCAATCCCATTGAATAATTACCTTCCTTCTTTTTATTGCCATTTGACCAGTACCAGGTATGCCGTCCATTTGGATTATCTTCAATGAATTCCCCCTCAAAGTTTAACTGGCCGTTATTAAAATAGCTTTTCCATAATCCATGCCGCATTCCATCGAGATATTCACCTTCTTCACGATGATCGCCATAATTAAAAACCCATTTGCCGTCTTTGTAATCTTCAATATAATCTCCTTCAGCAATAACACTCCCGTATTCATCATATTCGATGCTGTGTCCGTCAAGCATTCCGTTAAAATAACTCTCTTCACGTTCAAGCTGTCCGTCAGAATAGTACCACGACCAGATTCCGTCAAGTTTACCATCATTATTATAACTACCTATTTGCTCAAGCTGACTATTAAAATGATAGAATTTCCATTCGCCAATTCTTTTCCCTTTATCATAATTACCGACTGATTTTACTGCACCATTCGGATAGTATTCTGTCCACGGACCATCCCTCAAACCTTCTTCATCTGTAATACCTTCGCCAGTAACTTTCCCATTATGAAAAACATATCCTTTCACAATATTACCTTCTTCATCATACTCTCTACGGACTCCCTCAGGCACATCATCTTTAAAGCTTGCCATCACTTTTACTTTCCCGTTAGGATAATATTCTGTTTTTATTTCAAGTTTGGCAAGCTCGGCAACATTCTCCTGCAGCACACCGTCAACATATTTTGAAGTAGAGATAAGATTTCCGTCTTCATCATAATCTTTAAAGTATCCATTTTCGAGATCGTTTTTATAAACACCCTCTTTTCTGATTTTACCATCAGAATAAAACCACACCCATTTTCCCTGTTTTAACCCTCTTTTATCAATACGGTTAATAATTTCAATCTCTTCAATATATCCTTTTCTGTAATGAATAAGCTCTATTACACGGCCATCGTCAGAAGCAAACACCTTGCCTAATCCTTCTTCGAGGCCATCAACAAACGGGACCTGCTTTTTCAATTTTCTATTTGGATAAAAATAAAAAGTAAATCCCTGTTTTACATCATCAATAAAATTTTCTTCCATTACCTCTTCTTCCTGGTAAGTCCTCCTTATGCCATTTTTTTTACTATTTTGATAAGCTATCTGTAGAACAACTTTTCCGGTATCATTATAAAATGTCCAAATACTATCAAGTTCAAAATTCACTCGTTTTCCCTCAGATTTAATAACCCCGCTTTCAAAAAATGTTTTCCAGTAATCATCAGGCTTTCCATCACGCATAGTACCAACACTCGAAATCTGGCCATTTTCATAATGAAACACAGTCAAACCATTCGGGTTTATGCTGTCAGCTTCATTTTGGGAAAACATATAAGTTGTTGAAAGAAAAAAAATTATTATCAATAAAACATTTTTCATGTTTATTAAATTTTTAATTTATTGATATTCCTCTATTTAGGTTTTGTCACGATTTTTGCTTCCTTCGGGCAAAAATCCCGCCAAAACATACTACCACTATTTTTGTACTAAAATTTCTGTCAATATATTAATTAAAACAAATATAATAATAAGTTTGACCTTATTTTCATCAACTTTTACCCCTAAATCCCCTAAAGGGGAAGTTGATGAAAATCAGTATTCTATATAATTAGAATTCAACAATTATACAATTCAACAATTACATCATTACATCATTAACCTATTATACCATATTCACTTTATAAGATTCATTTTCATCGAAATATCAAGCATTCTCCTTATTGGCACTTCTGCTTTTTTCATTATATCATCAGGCAAATTAATTTCCGGTTTTTCATTCTCCAAACTTAAGTAAATTTTTTCAAGCGTAATCATTTTCATATAAGGACAATCATTACAAGAGCAAGTTTCATCTGTCGCAACAATTAAAAATTCCTTGTCAGGAGAGTTTTTATGCATTTCGTGTAATATTCCTGTTTCTGTTGCAACAATATATTTTTTTGATGAATTTTCCATTGTATATTTCAACATTGCTGTAGTCGATCCCACAAAATCGGCAAGTTCCAGAACCTGGGCTTTACATTCCGGATGAGCTACTACCTTAGCATCAGGATTTTCAACCTTAAGATTAATAATTGCCTCTGTTGATAATATATCGTGCACTTCACAGGTTCCATCCCAGAGCAGCATATTTCGGCCGGTAATTTTGTTAATATATCCTCCAAGATTTTTATCAGGTGCAAAAATTATCTTCTCATTTTCAGGAAACGATTCAACTATCTGCTTAGCATTACCCGAAGTACAAATCACATCAGATAAGGTCTTGATATCAGCTGTGCAGTTGATATATGAAATAACTTTATGATTGGGATACCTGGCCTTAAACTCTGCAAAATCATCTTTCGGACAAGAGTCTGCAAGCGAACAACCGGCTTCGAGGTCGGGTAAAAGTACTTTTGTGTCAGGATTAAGTATCTTTGCGGTTTCGGCCATAAAATGAACGCCGGCAAAAACGATAATATCAGCTTTACTTTTTGAAGCAATTTGAGCCAGTCCCAGGCTATCTCCGACATAATCGGCAATATCCTGTATTTCTGGAATCTGATAATAGTGGGCAAGCAAAACTGCATTTTTCTGTTTTTTAAGTTTTAAAATTTTTTCTATCAACTCTTTGCTGGTAAAAGTAGTCAGTTTTGAATTATTCATTTTTGAAATCATTTTGAAATGATATTATTATTATATTTTATATTTAAAGTTTAATGTTATTATCATGTATCTGTTAGTAGTGTGAATAAAAAATATCACATTTACTTGATTTATTCATCTATCAATAATTGTTAACACATATTTAACACTAATTAGTATTATTGCTTAACAGTTTACAACGATTTTAACAGTATGTTAATATTGTTTACAATGATAAAATTGTCTGTATTTTATATTCATTTTATGTTAATACAGTACTTAAAAGTGCTTATAAATAATTGTTATTTATGTTAAAGCAGACTATTTCCGTGCCATTGTTAATATCTCCACATATTTTATAAAATTAATAACAAAGGTAAACAGATATTAACATGCATAATGTTAAAAACTATTATTTTTTTGATTGTTAGCATTATAACTACAAAAATAGAATTCTTTGATTTAAATAATTCATTAATTTTCAGATATATATAATTAATAACTATTTTTGTTTGATATTTTAGTTGTTAACATGAGCGAAAATAGTAGTATAATCCCAATAGGATCAGACCATGGAGGGTTTGAATTAAAACAATATCTGATTAAAAATCTTTCAGAAGCAGGTTATAAATTTAAGGATTTTGGGACATATTCGACTGAAAGTGTCGATTATCCTGATTATATTCATCCTGTAGCAAAATCAGTAAATGATGGTATATACGAAAAGGGAATTGTTATATGTGGTAGTGGCCAGGGAGCTAATATGACTGCCAACAAACATCAGAAGATAAGGTCTGCTTTATGTTGGGATATAGAGCAGGCTAAACTTACTCGTGAGCATAATAATGCAAATATTATTGCTTTACCCGGAAGGTTTGTTAATTTTGACACCGCAGTTGAAATGGTAAAAGTCTTTTTTAATACAGAATTTGAAGGTGGAAGACATCAGATAAGAATTGATAAAATACCTTTAAAGGATTAAAAAATATTGTTTAATGCAGCATATTTATAAAAATTTTATAAGCGATTCAGAGAAAAAAGCTTTTGATCTTGAGCATAGAAGCAAGATCAGGTTTAATATGGCGAAATATGATGTTGCAGTAAAAAATGGAAAGAAGCAATATCAAGACCTGGAGCTTGCTCGTGAACGGGCAGCGGCTGTAAAACACAGGGTTGTAAATGAACTTGAAAAATACCTGATAGAATTTGCAGCAAATTTTGAAAACAATGGAGGGAAAATAATTTGGGCTACTGATGGTGACGAAGCTGTAGATGAGATTTTGTCCATCATGAAGAAATATGATGCAAAGTATGTTGTTAAGTCCAAGTCGATGACTACTGAAGAGATAGAGATAAATGAAGCTCTTGAAAAAAATGGATTAGAAGTAGTTGAAACTGATCTTGGTGAATATATTGTTCAGATTGCCGGCGAAAAACCATATCATATTGTAACACCTGCCATGCATAAGTCGAAAGAAGATATTGCCGAGCTCTTTAACGAAAAATTTGATACTCCCCTAAAAAGCACTCCTGAAGAGCTGACTAACTATGTAAGAGAAAAACTTAGAGATAAATTTATTAATGCCGATATTGGAATAACCGGAGGTAATTTTTTGATTGCCGATACAGGTTCTGTATGCTTGACTGAGAACGAGGGTAATGGGTTGATGTCGATATCTTTTCCAAAAGTTCATATTGCAATTGTGGGAATTGAAAAATTGATTCCATCTACATCAGATTTAGATTTGTTCTGGCCATTGCTGTCAACACATGGAACCGGGCAAAATATGACTGTTTATAATTCTATTATTTCAGGTCCGAAAAAAGAAGGTGAAACTGATGGTCCTGAGGTAATGTATCTTATACTTCTTGAAAATAATCGTTCTGAGTTATTAAAGAAAGAGGTTCAAAGGGTTGCACTCTCTTGTATTAGGTGTGGAGCTTGCCTGAATGCTTGTCCTGTATATAAAAATATTGGCGGGCATACTTACGGAACAACCTATAGCGGGCCAATAGGCTCAGTAATAACTCCGTTTTTAAAAGGTATGGATGATTATAAACATCTTTGTTTTTCTTCATCGTTATGTGGTGCCTGTACTGAGGTTTGTCCAGTGAAAATTCCTTTGCACGAACTGTTGCTTTATAATCGTAGCGATATTGTGAAAGAAGGCCATATGGGCCAGATAGATAAACTTATGATTTATGGTTGGACGAAAACAATGATGAAAAGAAACAGAATGGATTTCTTCAAAGCAAGTTATAAGAATTTTGTATTACGGACTTTTTTCCAGAAATTATGGGGTCCACGTCGTGAGGTTCCAAAAGTTGCTCCTAAATCTTTCCGCGAAATGTGGATTGAAAAAAATCCAAAATAGATTCATTTTTCATTTTTACTTGAAAAAACTTTATAAAAGTTTCAAGTGTGTTTGAATTATTTATTATTTTTGTAAAAATTTCAAATACAATTGAATTCTTATGGAAACGATTTTCGACAAAATAAGGCAATATAATTATTGGGACGGTGAAAATTTTTCGATTGGATTCGAGCGTTCCGACTATCTTGACAGGATTAGTAAATATCTTGATAATAAACTAATTAAAGTACTTGTTGGACAAAGGCGGGTAGGGAAGAGTTATATTCTCAGACAAATAATGAACTTTCTTGTCATCGGGAAGAAAGTAAATCCAAAGAATATATTTTATCTGAATAAGGAATATCTTGCATTTGAAGATATTAAAACGGCTGATGATCTGGATAAGCTGTTTCAGTTTTATAAGGAGAAAATACGTCCCAAAGGAAAAATATATCTTTTTCTGGACGAAATTCAGAACATTGTATCCTGGGAAACCATTGTAAATAATTATGCTCAGGATTTTACGCAGGATTATGAGCTTTTCATTACAGGTTCCAATTCACAACTACTTTCGGGTGAACTTGCTACTCTGCTTTCGGGTAGATATGTTGAATTTGATATTTATCCGTTTAGTTTTTTTGAGTTTTCAGAATACAAAAATTTGCCTGCTGACAAAAAGACTTTTATTTCTTATTTACAAACCGGCGGTTTACCTGAAACACTTCATTTTGAAGAAGATGAAATAACAGAACATTACGTTGAAAGTTTGAAAAATACAATTATTCTTCGTGATATTATAGAAAGATATAAAGTAAAAGATGTATCATTACTCGATGATATTTTCAAATTTTTAACTGTAAATATTGGAAATCTTACTTCAATATCAGGAATTGTAAAATATTTTAAAAGTCAGCAGAGAAAAACAAACTATGAGACTTTATCGTCTTATGTTTCCTATTTATTGGATACTTTTATTCTTCACGAAGTTGAGCGATACCAGATAAGAGGTAAGCAAACCCTTGCCGGTGTCAGGAAGTATTATCTAAACGATCTGGCATTTAAAAATTATTTATTCGGTTTTTATCCTTCTGATATTGGATATAACCTTGAAAACTATGTATTTGTACAGCTTAAGAGGATGGGATATAAAGTATCTGTAGGAATTATTAATGGAAACGAAATAGATTTTGTTGCTGAAAAAGGTGGCAAAACCTTATATTTTCAGGTTGCCTATTTATTAAGCGATAAAAAGACCGCTGAGCGCGAATTCGGGAATTTATTGATGATTAAAGATAACTATGAGAAGACAGTTATCTCTCTTGATGATATCAAATTTTCAGAATATCAGGGGATTAAACATATTTTTCCTTGGGAGTTAAAATAGGGTCTCAATTCCCTATCTACCAGAGATAAAGAGGAAGAATACAGTCCGTGTCAATTTAAGACTGTAAATATGCGGTTTACAGTCTTAAGTTGATACGTATGGGGGTGAGTCAAAATCTTTAAATCTGAGGCATTTATTCCCCGAAAATCTCTTTCAGTTTATTATTAAGATCGTCACCACGAAGTCCTTTTGCAATAATTATTCCATCGGGATCCAATAATACATTTGAAGGAATAGAACCAATACCATAAAGTTTTCCTGCCTCATTGCCCCATCCTTTAAGGTCTGAAACCTGAAGCTAGGTAAGGTGGTCATCTTTAATGGCTTTTAGCCAGTCATCTTTAGTTTTATCAAAAGAAATTCCAAGAATTTCAAATCCTTTGTCTTTGTATTTATTATATGTAGCAACAAGATTTGGATTTTCTGCACGGCAGGGACTACACCATGCTGCCCAGAAATCAATTAACAGATATTTGCCATAAAGAGATGAAAGAGTAACAGGCTTTCCTTCTGTATTATTCATTGTAAAGTCGGTCGCCTTTTTACCAATTGCAACCTTTTTCATAATATTTACTTTTTCCTGAAGAGTTTTTGCGTATTCCGAATTTTTAACTTCCGGGCTAAAATTGTTAAGTACTGTCTCTAGTTGTGTTTCATCGTAACTGTATGAGTTGAGATAAATCACAAATGCTGAAACCACAGATTTATTGTTTTCCATTGCATAATCAAGGGCAAATTGTTGTCGCAAAGCATCAACACTATCCAATTTATCTTCCCACATTTTAGCTGTAGCGTCGTCACCGGCCTGCTTTGCCGTTTTCATATTATTCCACATATCATTTAGCTGCTTTTCGTATGCAGATGATTGTTCCTGGAATTCTTTAAATTCTTTGTCAGATTTTGACCCTGTTACTTCCGGATTTCTTATATCGTTGATATTTATCTTTATGCCAATCTCCGAATTTTCGACAAAAAGTCTGCAATACTGATTATTTCCTTCGAATTGAATATAATATATTTCAGGATCAATAACACTTCCTTTGAATTCGAAAGCATTGTTTTGAGCAGTAGTTGAATCCAGTAATATCCAATCGCCCTCGCCACGTTTTTTAAGATAAACAGCACCTGTAAAATCACCATCAATTGTACCGTTGATAGTATAATTAGTATTGCCTGAATTAGCTTCGGATGAATTTTTGTTGTCGCCGTTATTATTGCATGAAGCAAATAATGCGATTGATATTAAAAGGATAAATACCTTTTTCATAAAAATGATTTTAAACATATAGAAATCTAAATAATTGGATGCAAAGATAGAAAGCAAATCAATGTTAACTAATTATTTAATAAGAATTTTGTTAAATTATAGATAATTATAATGATAACCAGGTTTATATTCCTGTAGTATTTAAGTTTCCAAGGCTTACAGTTATTAATCTGTTTTGTTCTTTGTTATCATTGTTATATAACCGGATTGTAACTTGTAAATGTAGATTGTAGATACTCAGTGAGGTCTCTTTTGATTTAATAAACCCTATTTTTAAGATATCTGAATTTATAATACCATATCGCCTTGAGGTTTCATTTTCGAAAATTTCATCTGGCTGATCAAGGTATTTTCTGTCGTACTCCTTATTGAATTCGTAAATATTGGCAATATCTTCGAGTGTGGCTATCTGAAGGTTTTCTACACCGTCAAGATTGGTTGTGAACCAGGTGTGAGTATATTCGTCCATTAAACAACGATTAAGGTTATCCTTAATCAAAATTCTTGCATTGTTTATGATAGCTCTTCCGTAATGATTGGAGTTAAATTTGTATATTTTGTCATAAGTAATTGCATATCTCATATTTATCCCATTTATTATTTTTCGGAGTTTTGGATAAAAATGAAAGGCATTGTATGCACGCAGTATAATGGCAAAATTTGCAGCAAACAGAAGAGATAGAATGGGGTTGTCAAATATTAGAAAACCACCGTCTCCGGTACTTATATAATTTTTTTCAATGTCTTCTTTAGTGTATTTTTGAAAGATAAAAGGATGATTTGTAAGGCACAGGTTTATCGTAGCATCAAAAAGGGTTTTGAATAAAAAAGGGATCAGGGCCTGCTCAAATTCACCTAAAGAACTATATTGATACATATCAATACCAAGTACTGATTTTTTACAAATTTTATCGTAGCCGATGTATTCTGTAAGCTCATTCTTAAGATCTGTATGATCGGGGATAATATTTGTTTTTTCAAAGACCACTCTTCTGTCTTTATCATCAAGAATTTTTTTTATTACGTTGTAATCAATTGTTTTAATCATAGCAGTTTAGTTTTTTATTTTTCTCTCTTTCCATTTATATTTTCCTGTAATTCCCCAGGCTCCCGATATCACAATATATATAGGATAAAAAATATATACGGGAATTATATAAAACAGAAGACTTGTTTTTTTTGCAAATTTAACAAAACCTGACAGTATAGGAATGTCGATAAGTAGTTTAATGCCAAATGCAAGAGTAATTAGGGGGAAAATAGTTGGGATAAAAATTGAAGTTATTGCTCCTGATAATAATAATAGATTGAGAAAATATACCGTAACTGAAATAAACAGAATATTAATATCAAATCCTCTGTTTTTTGAAGCCCACCTAATTCGCTGGTCAATAAACTCTTTGACAGTTTTTTTCGCTTTTGTATAAACAAAGGAATTTTTGTTTTTCAGAAAGGCAATAGAACCTGCGCCAAACATTTTCCGGAACTTCATCATAAGAAAGATATCATCGCCTGAAGAAAAATTGTCTTTGGAAAAGCCATCTACATTTTTGAAAGCCTCTTTTTCATAAGCAAGGTTTGCTCCGTTGCTCATTATTGGTTTATCTATTGCCAAAGCCCCGGCAGCAACAGCAATCAAACTTAGAAATTCCAGTGATTGAAGCTTTTCAAAAATTGTTGATTCATCATAATATGCAACCGGCCCAACAATCATTTTACAACCTTTTGTTTCATAGAAGCCCGCAATTGTTTTTAACCACTCAGGCTGAACCCTGCAATCGGCATCAGTTGTTACAATAAGTTCGCCTTTTGAAACCTCTATCCCTTTTGTTATTGCGTTTTTTTTGTATGTGTTTGAAATGCCATCTGATTTCTGCCTTATTATTTTGAAAGCAGGCATATTGTTTTTCTTAATAAAATTAGCAATTATATTATATGTATTATCAGTTGAGTGGTCATCAATAATAATAACTTCAAATAAATTTGATGGATATTCCTGTTTTTTCAAATCATTTAAAATTTTCAGAATGTTCTCTTCCTCATTTCTGGCCGGAATAATGACTGTTAATGTTGTTTTGAAATCTCTATTTGTTAATTTAAAATTCTTCAATTTGAACCAGCCAATGGTGTATGAAAAAATTATAATGAAGTACAAAACACCAAACAGAAGAATTAATGCAAAATATATTGTTAGCAGATTATACATCATTTTTATGTCTTCTGAAAAACTTTAATCTATACACAAAAAAAGTTCCGATAATAGCAGGTATTGCAAGGTTAATGAGCCACAATGTAGAAGATGATGCTACAATTCCCAAAGTAATTTTATCTGTTAGTACACCAAATTTTTCAAAATAGGAACCGATAAAAAAGATTGAGACTGAACCGCGGATACCAAGCTCAGCAAGAGTTACAGTTGGTATGGCTGTCATTATAAAAAAGACTAAAGAGATAATTATAAAGCCTTGAGTCATAGGAAGATTAACCGAAAAGAGCATTAATATGATATAAAACTGCAATGAAAATACGCAATAGCGAAGGATGCTTAAAACGAGTACCGCTGCAAGTTCAAAAATTGAATATTCTGATATTACGGAGATATATTCATAAAAATGAGGAAATCGTTTTTCAAAAAAGGTAGTAAAAAAACCAGGTAAAGCCTTGATATTAAGAAAAATGATAATTAATGTAGTTACAATTACGACAACGATTAGAATAAGTCCGAAGTAAAGGTAGCTCGAGAAAAAAACAGAATCACGATAATATATTGGAATGTAAATCAGAAGGCTAAGTGAGCCAAGAATAATAGTTGTAAGAAGTTGAGCAAAGCTGCCAACCATTGTAATTACTATTCCTTTCCATGGATTTGCTTTATCAAGAATAAATACTCTTCCAAACCACTCTCCTATTCTGTTTGGTGTAAAAAGTGCAACCGAGACGCCGGCAAGAACAGCTTCAAAAGCTTTGGTAAATGATATTTTTTCAATTTTACCTATCAGGAATTGCCACTTTAACGCCTCTATTCCCCAGTTAACTATCATCAATAATACTGTCCATGTCAGGAAGAAATATATATGAGGCTGGTCAATTATTTCATTAAACAACAGATATACTTCTTCAAGCTTTTTTTTCTTAAATATCTGAGCATAAATAAAATAGTAGGTAGCAAAGATTATTAAAATCCTTACAATAAGGTTATAGGTTTTATTTTTATGTATATTTGTAAAATGTTTTTTCATTTTTTTAGCAATTACAAAAGTAATATTTTAGGTTGAAATCAGATAGAATAATATTAGGTATTGATCCCGGAACCACAATAATGGGTTATGGGCTTGTTCATAGAAGGAATAATTCCTTGGAACTTATTACGCTAGGCGTGATACATTTGGCAAAATATGATAATCATGCGCTAAAGCTTAAAAAGATATTTGAAAGGGTGCTTGCTTTGATTGATGAGTACAAACCTGATGAGGTGGCTCTTGAAGCTCCTTTTTATGGGAAAAATGTTCAGAGTATGCTGAAGCTTGGCCGCGCCCAGGGTGTTGCTATGGCTGCAGCACTTTTCAGAGATGTGCCGATTTTTGAATATTCCCCCAAGAAAATTAAACAATCTATTACTGGAAACGGAAATGCCTCTAAGGAGCAGGTTGCTGCTATGTTAAAAAGCATCTTGACAATCAAGGATGTCCCGAAACAACTTGATGCTACTGACGGCCTTGCAGCCGCGGTCTGTCATTATTTCCAGAAAGGTGCAGTATCAACAAAATCAGGCTATTCCGGATGGAATAGTTTCCTGAAAGATAATCCTGACAGATTGGGATAGAGGATATCTTTATATCTATTTGTCAATTACCGGAATTGGAATACCATCCTCATTAATCTTTACAAACAGCATTTTAGTTGAACAAACCAATATTTCAGAGTCCTCTTCAACTACATGCCTCCGTGCTTCCAGTTTTATTGACACAGAGGTGTTACCAATATGTTCTGTTTTGCCATAGATGCGGATCTGATCTTTAACCCTTACAGGCAATTTAAATAATACTTCATCCATTTTCTAGGTTACAATGTTGGGAGACAGGCATATAAGAGCAGCATTAATAACTCCGGCTTCAT
>JAUVIX010000262.1 GCA_030592565.1 Chlorobiota bacterium | reverse complement strand
GAGAATATTTGCCTGTGAAACAATAGATGCATTAGAAAAGGAAATTGCATACTACACAACATTTGAAAAACGACGAAAGAGAAATAATCATCTAGAAATGTTTATGGATGTATTTGATTATCAGATTGTAAATTAATAAGGTTAACGCCTATGCGTACGTGCGGGATCGAAAGCCTTGTCTTTGACGTCTTCTAAGTAGCCACTTAAAAATAGGACTGTTTTCTTAGTGGTTTTACTTGATAAGCGTGGGCGCTTGTCACTTGTCACAGGACAGTTATTTCAGAGTGCTTGTCGTATGAAACTTTTTACACACCCCCGCCATCTCTTCCTTCGCACCCCCTCTCAAGAGGGGAGTTTGTTCATCGCATATTTCTGGCTACATGTATTTTTGCAAATTGGCTGAAAGCCAATGATAATTGAGCACAGGGCGACGCCCTGTGAAAGTAGCAAACTAAAACGCGCTCTGAAAGAGAATAATATTTTCGATATTAATTGGTTCACTATCTTCAATTTCCAGCATTGCATTTATAAGTTTTGCATATTTGAATCGGGAAAGGTCAGCCGGAGTGATAGTTGCTTCAGTGATGCTTCCATCATCAAGCAAATGCTGCCTTTTTGTGCCTTTTAATAGTGGATATGATGGTGTAATCCAGTTATCTCCATCAAAGAGTATAATGTTAGAAAAGGAAGTGTCTGTAATAAGGCCGTTTTTTACTATCAGGATTTCATCACAATCACCTTTTGATTTTAGCAATTCATCAAGTTTTGTACGATCGGCATATTTATATCTGTAATCAATATCATTGCTCTCGACTAGTTTCAGGGAATTAATTTTTCGGGGTGCATATCTTTCAAATGTAACAGAATCAATATTTGTTGAGAAAATAATTCTACACTTATAAATATCTTCTAAAATATTGTTGGGAATCAGGACAGCATTGTTCAGGTCAATATATTCAGAGGAGCCAAGTAATTCCTTTTTTGTCCGGTTCAACCTCTCGTTGTGATAATCAACATTTTGAAGTTGCCGGTTTTTAACTTTTATGGTCTCTAACAATCGGAACATAAACTTTATCAATTAGTTCGTTGTATTCATCTTTTGCATTGCTGAAATATGTTATTCCGCCACCACTTTTAAAATATAATTCATCTCCCTGTTTTTCGATAAATCGTATCATAACCGCACTTTCAAGATTCCTGCCGTCAAAATAACCAAAGATTCCGGTAAAATATCCCCTTTGATACTTCTCGGCCTCTTTTATGATTTGGACTGTCATCTTTTTAGGTGCTCCGGTAATTGAGCCGGCAGGTAACATCTTAAATATTATATCTCCAATATTCTGTTGCCAGCCTTCAGGCAAGACACCTGATATTTCCGAGCTTGTTTGCAGCAACTCCATTTCGTGTGTTTTAATCATTTCAATATACCTGAATTTTGTCACCCTTACTTTTTTAGCAATCATACTCAGATCATTTCTTATCAGGTCAACGATGGTATTATGCTCCGATATTTCCTTAATATCCTCCATTATTTTTCTCTCGGCATACGGAATTGCAGCATCAATTGTTCCCTTCATCGGAAATGAAGATATCCTGTTCCCATTAATTTTGATAAAAGGTTCGGGAGAGAAAACTGTAAATTCATCTTTGTAAAGTAATTTGAATTTTGCTGTACTATGCGTGTAAATGTCTTTGAGTGTCAGATTGGTTTCTATACGCGTGGGAAATGTTAGATTGAGCAGAAAAGAGTCACCCCTAAAGATATAGTCTTTAACGATATCGAAGGCTACCTGATATTTTGAGAAAGGCATCGGGAACTTGTTTAAGATAATCGTTTTGGGTAGAGGGGTTTTTGGAGGATAAACTGACAGCTCGCCTATATCAGCAAAAATGCCAGACTTTCCCAGCTCTTCAACACGATAAACCTGAGGCCTTGAATTATCAAAGTCAATAATAAACAAAAATGGAATTCTTTTTCCCCCATAATCATTCATCTGTTTTATTATATCTTTGTCGAGTCGCATCTGCGGCTGCAAATTTAGGGAAATGTTTGGTTTCATTTTATGTTTTAGTCATTATTGATGCTTCTGCTAATAGATAATTACGACTCATTCACTTATAATCTTCTGCAAATTGTTGAGGAGAACAGCGTCATGGAGTATGAGGTTTTAAAATATGATGAGATTGATAGCGAAACTGTAAGCAGGTTTGATAAAGTGCTTATATCTCCGGGCCCGGGCATTCCGGATGATTTTCCAAATCTTGAAAAATGGGTGAGGGAATTTGGAGACAAGAAAAGTTTTCTTGGGATCTGTCTTGGTCACGAAGCAATTGCCCTGGCTTACGATGCAAAACTGAGAAAACTTGATGGGGTGTTTCATGGCATTTCAAAAAAAACAACAGTGTTGAAACCTGATGAGTATATATTTCGGAGCTTACCGGAAGAATTTGAAGTCGGATTGTATCACTCCTGGGCACTTGATGAATTATCATTCCCAAATGAACTGGAGATAACAGCTAAAGCTGATGATGCCCGCTTGGACGGCGCAGGCGGGCTGGAAACAATAATGGCTTTTTCGCACAAAAAATATGACTGCAAGGGTCTCCAGTTTCACCCTGAATCAATAATGACCAAAGTAGGGGAGAAGATATTGAAAAATTGGTTGATTACTAAGGCGTAAGTTCAATTAGAAAATGCAACTTTTTTTAGTAAAACTTTGTGATACCTTTGAATCTTTGTGGCTTCGTGGCAAGAAATTAGGCCACAAAGACTCTAAGACTCCAAGCTTCACTAAGAAATATTTATTCACCTTTCAACTCTCTATTCATGGTTATTCGTATAGTTTGTAATTATCTCATTCCTTAACCCATTAAACATTGTTGTGACATCTTCCATCAAACTATTTGAATATTTCGTTAAAAATTCCCGGGCAGTTTCAGGGTCTTCCTTGTAAAGTTTCAGGGCTTCATCTTCTATTGCTTTTTGATTATTAAATATCTCATCTTCAAAAGGGGTCCTGACCTCTCTCACATCTTCAGCTATATTCTGGAAATTCAGGTTTGCCAGGTTGTCAACAAAGTCGATTGCCCAACGTGCCGATTTTTTATCATACTTGTCAGGATTATAGGTTTTGTAAGATTCGGCAACTGATAAATTTCCTGTATAAATAGGAACATACGGGCTAAAATAAGGATTGTCAAGATAAACCCAATAAACACCACCTATTTCGTTTGGCAGCCAATCACGAAGTTGTAGAACCATACCGTAATGCCCACGATGACGAGCCACGGGACGGCGATAGGTCATCTTTAATAATTTTCGCAAATCACGACTTGGAAACGGTGTAGCTAACGTACTTTTTTCATAACCACCATCTCCATTCGGGACCAGCCATTCGGGACCTGCTGTCATATCGTAAATAGTACCTTCAAAAGTTGAACGCTGGAAAGCAATTAAATCCCGTACTGAAATTTTCTCCTCAGGCTTCACTGAAAACGGGTAGATTGACAGTGGTTCAACAATTTGAAAATAGGGACTTATCCCTTTATAGTAATTAGCTTCTGTCATAAAGCGATCAGGCCACTCCCTGTAATTGGGGGCAAAAGTTTGATGGAAAAGCCAGAACCTGCTTGTTGCATATTCTACCGGCAAGGGCGAATAGGCTTCCTGCCAGATAAACGGTTTCCCTGAATCAGGATCGTACCAACCGCGATCAATCGCTTCCTGTTTGTAATTTTCGGAAACCATAAAATTCTCTTTATCCTTTTTATTGATTTGCTTAATGGTGCTCCAATTCGGGATTACGGTAGCCTCATCTTCGGGCAATCTTTGTGCAGCCCATATTGCTCCGGGTTTTCCGCTTTCGGCTGTCCATCCGGGACCAATACCAAAAACTTCAAACACCCATATCTCTTCGGTATCTGCAATAACAAGAGTTTCAGAACCATCACCACTCGAAGGCAAAAAACCATACTTCATCATTAGGTTGCCGATAAACTGAACTGCATCTCTGGCATTTTTATAGCGCTGCAAAGCGAAAATCTGAGCCTGCTCAATAGTCATTATTTGTTCTCCGTTCTCACGGGTACAAGCAAGCTCAGCCCGTTGTGCTGTTGTGCTTTCTCCAATTCCAAGCTGGTATTCGTTTACGTGTGAATAAGCCGACTGGAAATATTTATATGTACTTTCAGCTTGTGGAATATAACCGAGAATGAACCCATCATCGTCAATAGGTCTGTCTGCATCCTGAATTCCCCAGTAAACTGCGGCTTTATCTCCAGGTTTAAATGTTTGAGCAGGAACAACAAATATTCTTGAATCGGGTCTGGTGTCAGTATGCGAAATAATGTTTGAGCCATCAGCCGAAGCTTTTTTACCAACTGCTATAATTGTGCATGCATGGGCACCGTACTGAAATCCAAATGTCAGTATAATAAGAAATGATAATAGTTTTTGTAACATAGTTTTTTACTTTAAAAGAATTATTTAATAAAATCCTCAAAATTAATAAAAACAGTCATAAGCAAAAAGCACTTCTACAACATCATATGGGAAAAATAGTCAAAATATTCAAGCTGACTATCGTACGCTAATCCCTGACACAGCGAACAGAACGAACGGACGTCTTTTTGTAGTTGTTTCGGACCACTTCTGAATAATGGTAGTACAGGTAACGGTACCAAGCATAGCTACTAGTGTTCTCAGTAGAAGACCAAAAGGAGGTAGTCTCGCCTAAACTGTAGAAAACACCATAGCTGTTGCAGGTGCCGCCTGGCAACGCGGAAAAGCCACTTTCGTTAGTTGCTCCTGAATTAGGTGTATTCCAATGAGTTGTGCCCTTTTCTTTTAATTTTCCGCCTGCAATATCGTCACCTCCTAAATATTCTACTAACGATGTCCATTCAACATCAGATGGTATATGCCATCCTACAGGGCAAATTCCCCTTGCGCCCTGAATATTATTATATTGCATCATTTCATTCCACTGGTAAAGCCCACCATAAGTATTACAATTTGATTCATTATCATCGTAGCAGTATTTTTCGAACAACTGGTTATTCGTTTGATTTTTGTAGCCATCAATTTTTTCGCCATAATTTAAATTTTCAGCCATCCAGGCATTTCCTCCAATTTCTACAACATCATATACTTTTCCATCTCTTGGGTCTGTAAGTTTAGTTTCAAATTCAGCATCGTACTGATGATTAGAATTAGGCATAAAAATTTGTGTTTCACAATGACATTTTTCTGTCAATAGTAATTTTCTGTTACCCTGAGGCACAGTTGGTATCAAATAATAACCGCTTGATGATGTATAAGTAAATAATTGCGATTCTGATCCGTCAGGGTTTAGAACTGCAACTCTACAATTTGAAATACCAGTTCCATCAGACGTTGATGTAATATATCCAAACAAATTATGAGTGTATGATGCAGAGGTCATTTCAACATTGAAGTCATTCGTCCCTGAGCTTAATACAATATTTGTTGAAATATAATCATACCCTTCTTTCGTTGCTTCCAATATTCGATTGCCAGTATGTATATCATTTATTTCAAAAAGACCATCTCCTCCTGATGTTGAGCATTTTGAATCTACAGTAATTTGAACTCCAGACACAGGAATAGTTGTGCTTGCATAATAGGCGTATCCATTTAAAGTACATAGGGTCACACGTTCAACATATATAGATATACTTTCAGACTGTGTTACTGCACCATCACTAACTATAACTT
>JAUVIX010000007.1 GCA_030592565.1 Chlorobiota bacterium | reverse complement strand
GGCCCAATAGCCTTGTTCAAAAACTCCTTTTGTGGGAATGCCTTTTCTCACAGAAGCAATAAATGCTTCGAGTTGCATACTGGATTCATCAAAGCCCTGTTCTCTTTCGGCAATTGCAATACCACTGCCCTCTACCTTTAGTTCTGGTATCCAGGAGCTGTTAGTTAACGGGATGGCATCACTGAAAATCCCTCCTTCAATATCTTTCATTAATTGAACGATAGCTGCAGGGGGCGGTGGTTCGGGTTTTGGAGGCGGGTTTTCAAAGTATCTTCTATTTACCTCCAGTTCTAATGTTCCTTTATCGCCCATAATTTGCTCTTCAAGCCCATAATGTCTGTTGCTTGTCATAGAATCGTAAATAAATTGAGTTCCGTCTTCATAAGAATAAATCAGGGCTACATTATCATAAACCTCGCGGCCATCTTTCCAGTAATTGATGCTTCCGGCTCCCATGACAGATACGGGAGTTGCATTTTTTAACCAGTTGGCAACCTGAATTTGGTGCGAAGCCAGTTCTGTCATCAACCCACAAGAGTATTTTTTGTAGAGGCGCCAATTGATTTGACGTTCCAGCTCAGGCCGGCCTTCGGGTAGTGGTCGTCTCCAGTCGTTATTCCGGTGCCAATAAGCCCGAATTTGGGTTATTAAGCCAATTTCACCGGCAGTTATCAATTCAATAGCTGTTAAATATCGGGGGTCAAACATCCGCTGATGTCCTATTTGCAATACCTTTCCTGTATTATAATGAGTGTCGGCCATTTGCTTTACATCTTCCAGTGTCCTGGCCATTGATTTCTCACAAAACACATGCTTGCCTGCATTCAAAGCATCTATAGTAATATGGGCGTGTTGGTAAAGTGGGGTTGCAATAACAACGGCATCAATATCATCCAGATCAAGCAATTTTTTATAGTCGTAAAATGCTTTTGCTTTGCCTGCTGATTTTTTTATAGCCCTTTGATAGTGTGGTTCGTAGTTGTCGCATACTGCTACTACCTCAATATTTATTTTTTCCGAAAGTTCGTTAAGATAATGTAGTAGCAATGATCCTCTTGAACCAACTCCTATAATCCCGACATTTATCTTCTGACTGTAATCGGTAGATGATTTGTCGGCCATAGCATTGAGCCAGGGATAAGCCATTAAAAGAGCACTACCTGCAAGAGCTTTCCCCATAAAATCCCGCCTTGATATTTTTATTGTCTTCATTCGATCGTTTGTTCAGTTTGCAAATATGAGTTTTATTATTGTTATATTCAACCCTGATAACTTCCTCTTTTGGAAAAGATTTCAGAATCATCTCAATCTGATCATCACGGGCAACCATCAGAGCCGTTGAGAGTACCTCTGCAATAACTGCCGAATCTGATTTAACTGATATACTCATCTTCTCTGTTATTGGATTACCATTAACCGGATTTATAATATGGTTTTCGTTTTGAAGATTACCGGATGTGGAAACCGAGCCGTCAACCACTTCAAATGTTGTTAAACTTTTCTTTTTTTGATAAAAATCCTGAATCCCGACCGGCCAATACTCACCATGTGGATGTTTGCCCAAACATGTTACAGAGCTTTCGCCGAAACTCATTAATGCGGTTTTTATTCCCGATTTCTTTAAAATCTCCAAATTTTTTTGTAATGCATAACCTTTGCCGTAGCCACCAAGATTAATTTTCACTTGCGGTGTTGCAAGCCGGACTGTTTTATCCGAATTCTCAAGGATGATGTTCTTTGCTCCTGCAAGATTTATATCCGGTTCCTGATCCAACTCTGTATGTCTGCCCGTCCAATAATCAATAATATATCCCAGTCCGATGTCGAATGTCTCTTGTGTAAGTTTATAAAAATCAATACATTCTGTTAAAACACCAAAAACTTCATCATTTACAGAAACCGGTTTTTTATAAGCATTTTCATTAATATAGCTGATATCGCTGTCAGACAAAAAACAACTTAAAAGCTTTTCAATCCGGAGCAGTTCATTGGTGACAGATGAAAAAATTTCATCTCCCTTGTGATTATCAATACCGGGCAACAAGAGATTAAACCTTGTACCCATACTGAATATGCTATTTTGGTAAACTTTCATTTATGCTATACTCTCACCTCCCATCCCTTTTCATACTTCCGTCCCCACATTTTCATTGCTTTGGAGTCGTTTATTATTTTTCCGTTTTCAGGATTTAGTTGAAGGCTGCGTCCTGGTTCTTGGGCAATATTCCCCAACTGGCAAATTGTAACACTTTTGTTTCCTTCGTCAATGGGAGAATTTTGTTTTTCTCCGTTCCTGATGGCATTAAGGAAATTTGCAATATGAAGTTTATCAAGATCACCTCCTCCCGTAGTGTTCATAGTTGCATTTGCTGTTCCTGCTTTTGCCTCTTTTATTAATTTGCTTGTTTTGTCATAAATTTCATAGCCGTTTCTGTCGATGATGGCGGTTCCATTTGTTCCGTAAATGGCTGCCCCTCTTCCACGATTATGAAATTTATTTCCGTTACAACTTCTTCCTTCCCAATTGATGGTTTTGTCATCGGCAAAATCGAAGCTGGCAATTTGAGTATCATAAAATTCCCAGTCATCTTTAAATTGATACCTTCCACCATTTGAGCTAGCTTTTACAGGATAATCAACGCCTAAAGCCCAACGGCAAATGTCTATCTCGTGTGTGCCATTATTTAGAATTTCGCCGGTGCCCCAGTTTTTAAACCAGTGCCAGTTGTAATGGACTATATTGTTTTTGAATTCTTTTCGCGGAGCCGGGCCCTGCCACAAATCCCAATCCAACCACTCAGGAACGGGGGTTGGTTTTCCGATTCCAATGGAGCCTCGGGTATTGGCATACCAGGCTTTTCCATAATAAGCTCTGCCAATTATCCCTTCGTGTATCAACTGAACAGCTTCTATTGACTCATAGGAAGAGCGTTGTTGATTGCCCATCTGAACAATTTTACCATATTTTTTCTGTGCTTCCACAAGCAACTCGCCTTCGTGGGGATTATGGCTACAAGGTTTTTCAACATAAACATGCTTGCCTGCCTGCAATGCCATTATTGAGGCCGGAGCATGCCAATGATCAGGTGCTGCAATAACGAGGATATCTACATCTTTGCTCTCTAAAACCTTGCGGATATCCTTTTCCCCCTTGGGCTTGTAATCATATTTTTCATAAACCGTCTGAATGGTTTTATCAATTGCCCTCTGGTCAACATCACATATGTATGTAACATTGGTATTTTCTGCTTCTGCAAATTTAACAGCAAGATAAGCTCCTCTGCTGTTTACACCCATTATTGCCACATTTAAAATGTCATTTGATCCTAATACATTCGCAAAGGAAGAAGCAGGCAGCATACTTGTTAAAGCCAGTCCGGCACTTCCTGCTGCAATGGTTTTAATGAATTGTTTCCTGGTTTGTTGTTTCATAATATGTCTCTTTATAATTTAAGCGAGCTGTTTCAAAAAGCCTGTCTTGTTGTCATTTTGAGCGGAGTCGAAACCTGACATTATTTAGTTTAAACACTTATAAATAGTCATATTTCGCTTAATAAAACATTCTTTCCTTCCCTCATTCTCTCCTTATTTTAATGTTTCTGAAATGAACTTCATCACCGTGATCCTGCAAAAGGATATGTCCTTTATCCCAATTTCCAAATCCTTTGTAATCACTATATTTGCTGTAAGCCACAAGCGCATCAAACATTTGATTGTTTCGCTCATACTCAACTACCTTCTCGCCATTTAGCCAATGCTCTACATGATTGCCTTTCGTGATAATACGCGCCCTGTTCCAATAACCCATATAGAATTTTTTAGATGATTTAGCGGGGATCAGGTCATATAGCGAAGCCAATGTACGATTGTCTTTTACACCTTTTGTTGCATCCGGGTGGTTTTTATCATCCAGAATCTGGTATTCAAGGCCAATAGCAGATTTATCTGAACCATAAGCTTCTGTAATAAAATATTTTATACCGCTGTTTGCTCCCTCTGTGATTTTAAAATCAACCAATAATTCGAAGTTATCAAATTCTTCCATAGTAACAATATCGCCTCCGTTACCTGATTCTGCGCCATCAGCATTTTCTACCACAAGCTCACCGTCCCCGATATGCCATCCTTTAGATGGGAAGCTTTCTTTTCCGGCCCCTCGCCAGCCATTGGTAGTTTCACCATCGAATAATAGATGCCATCCATCAGCAATATCATCTTTACTTAATTGATTGGGAATGGTGCATATTTCTCTTGCTGTTGTTTCTGTGCGGTACTGTTCTGGGTTTTTGGTTATGATTCTGATGTTTCGCCACATAATCTCTTTACCCACGTCATCAGGTTTAGAAATGTTATGCACCTGCAAGCCGATAAAACCGGAAACAGTCATATTATCTACCAGATTTGCACAAGGAACACCATTCAACCATGTACGAATAGAGCTGTCAATGGCTTCCACCCTGAAATGGTTCCAGCCTTCAAGATTAATGGCTTTACGGGCATTTTCATCGTGTACCAAATTATTCAGCCAGCCCATTCTGCCTTCATCATAAATACCCGCAGACCATGCGCGGTCCGATGGGTCAATTTCAACCTGATAGCCATGAACCCTACCTTTATTATAATCGGGAGAACTGGTGCTCCGTATCTGCACACCGGAGTTAAAAAGATTATTTGTGTCTTTAAACCTTACATCATATTCCAAAATAAAATTGCTAAAAACCTTCTCGGTACACAAAAAACTGTTAGGGGTGTGAGCAACCGTTTGACCAATAATTGTATCTCCCTGCTGCCTGTAAAAGGCTTCACCTCCTTTTTGTTCCCACCCTTTTAGATTTTTACCTTTAACTAAGTTAATCCATTTGGGAGTGTCGTTTTGCTGCGCTTCTGATATTCCGTAGCCGAATAAAATCAATAGAATAATAAACTGCTTTTTCATATTTATCTGTGTTTATACGTAATATTAATTAGTGTAAATTAAACACTAACAAAAGTATGTGTTTAATTTGTTTTTCAATTGAAATGGCATAGTAATTTGAGAATTTTTTTCAACAGGTTTAAATTGATATCTTTGCCGGATATTTTTGCGAAGATATGAAAAACTATGATATTGTAATTGTAGGGGCGGGGCCTGCCGGTTTGAGATGTGCTGAGGTTTTGACGAATGAAAAACCCGAGCTAAAAATTCTTTTACTGGAAAGAAAACCTGAAGTTGGCCCAAAGGTATGTGCCGGAGGCCTGACAAAAAAGGATCTGGATTTGATGGAGATTCCAGACAGCTTGTTTGAACACAAGATTCAGAAGGTGGTGATTAAATCTCCAAAACAGAAATCGGTAAATGAGAGGGAAGGCCTCGTTGTCTTATATGCAATCGATAGGAAGGAGTTTGGGCAGTGGCAGGCGGATAAGCTCAGTAATACAAATGTTGATTTGCTGACAGGTGCAAAAGTTACTTCGGTTGAAAAGAACAAAGTTGTTGTTAATTTATCCGATGAATACAGCTTTAAATACCTTGTGGGTGCTGATGGGGCATCGTCTATTGTACGTCGCTATTTAAAGATTCCGGTTGAGAAGAGGTTGGTTACTTTTCAATACAGGATTCCCTCGAAAGATGATGTCAGATTTGAATTGCATCTCAGTTCTAAACACTTCCATTCGTGGTATGCCTGGGTTTTTTCTCATAATGAAAGCCTCGTAGTAGGATGTGCCTGCGATCCGAGAATAGTATCTCCTAAAAAGTTGAAATCAAACTTTCATAAATGGCTCAAGGAGAATGATTTTGATATTTCTGCTGCAAAGTATGAGAGTTTCCCGATAAGTTATGATTATCGTGGTTACAGGTTTGATAACATTTTTCTTGCAGGTGAAGCAGCAGGATTGGCATGTGGATTTACAGGTGAGGGGATTTATCAGGCACTGGTTTCAGGTGAGGAGGTTGCAAAAACTATTCTTGATGGGAGTTATGTCTCCGAGCCAATGCAAAAAATATTAAAATACAACAGGATACAACATAAGATTTTAAACACCCTGATAAAAGCCGGCCCATTGCGTAATTTCTTTTTTAATATGATTGTGTTCCTCCTTAAAAAGAAAGGAGCCGGCAACAATATTACCAAAGGGTTGTCGTAATTTTGGAGGGATATTATTATGATAAAAACGGATATCCCTTATTCAATAACAATCTTCTTTATTAAAATAGCTTCTTCAGTTTCCAGCTTAACAAAATAGATACCCCTATCATATGACGAGATGTCAATTCTATAATGCAAAGAATTTACTTTTTTTTCGAGAATAACCTGACCTGTATTTGACAATAACTTCATTGTCTTTATTTTTGTTGGTGATGTGATATGAATAATGTTCTTTGCAGGATTGGGGAAGATTTTAACTATATTGTTATGTGTTTCCGTTGTTCCGGTAATGATAATTGAATTGGAAGGGTTTGATTCACCGAAATAATAAACTGCTGTTACAAAAAATGAGTAATTCCCCATAGAAACGGTAATTGTAGTGTCAGTAATTAAACTTGTATTTAGTAGAGTATTATCACGATACAGGTTATAACCCATAGGCTCAACACACGCTGCCGGGGAGTTCCAAAACAGAGTAATTTCATCTCCTGAGGTTGTAAAGTCCAGGTTTAATGGTACAAGATCATCCGGGATAGCGACATATACCTCTTCAGGAGGAGTGGGAAACGATTCATCTCCTCCGTAAATCGCAGTTATTTCATAACTATAAGTAGAATCCGGGAAAAGTAAAGAATCAGTATAATTCATTTCCTGCACATTTACTATTATCTCACCGTTTCGATAGATATTATAGCTGTCTGCCGGATTACAACCAGCCGGACACATTTCCCATAGCAGGTTAATATTGGTACAGAATAATTCAGCCTGCAAATTACAGGGGTAACATGCTCCTTCAACTGTCATCATAATGCCAACTACCGGAGTACCAACATTCGGGTAGGTTGAAAAGTGAATTTCGGCTTCATAAATTCCTGGCAATATATCTGTAGCATCAAAAGCAACAATTATTTCTTCGCTCTCTCCACCTTCAATTGATCCGCCATTGGGATATACACCAATCCATGTTTGTGCATCAGTTAGTTCTAACCCCCAGACTCTTTCATTCTGAACCAGACCACCCAGTGTCCATTTTCCAAAAATAAGATTGGGATGGGTGAATAATCCGCCTGCATTACCATAAACCTGTCCTGAAAGCTTGGAAGCCACGTCTAAAGCAAAACCGGTCTCCGTTCCCGAGGGTAACTGAATTTGTATGATCTCGTTATCCGAGTTTCCAATTTGAGCATAACCCCACAGATACGGCCCTCCAAAAGTAGCATTGTCATAGGCAAATCCGTAATAATTTCCGCCAACGGGCCCAACCGTAAACTCTCCTGTAGTGGTTCCGGTTTTATAAAATTTAAATACCGGAGAGCTCCAGTTATTAGCATAAAAGACCTCTTCATTGTCATTATAAGCGATAGCTCTTACATCAGTGGGAGCAGTAATTGTACTGACTAATATCTTGTTTTCAAAATCCATTTCGTAAACCGTTGGTGTTGCGGCAGCACCATAAAAAAATGTTCCATCAAAAGCAAGGTCCCTGATTGTTGCTACTCCCTCTATTGTAAAGGAGCCCACATAAGTTCCATCAATCTCATATTGATAAAAAGAATCACCATTCCATTTGGTTGAATAAATATAATTCCCGTCTGTTTCAATTCCGGCTTCTCCACTTCCACCAACAGGAAATTCAAATTGTAAATCCATAAATTCTTTTTGATCATTATTCAGGACTAATATTGAGGTTGACCAGTTTAGCAGGCCATTACCTGTATTCCCGATGGTAATGGTTTCTTCTGTTGTTGAGTTGGGTGAAAGAGTTATTGAAATATTATTTGGATTAACAATAATTTCAGGGTGGGTTAATTGGAAATTTTTTGTTGATAAAATATTTTCTTCTATTGTTACTAATGCTGTTTCTATATTATAACCCTCCTTAAAACATTCTACTGTATAATCCCCGGCCAGGATATTCTCAATAAGGTAAGACCCGTCTGAATAGGTGGCAATAGAATAGTTATAAACACCGGTTAGTGAAATGGTTGCATCTTCCACAGGTTCTCCACCACCAAATTCAGTTACTGTTCCATCCAGACTGCCAAATGCAGCATCACCAATAACCACATTATAATCCTCTGCTTCCCCGTACGAATAACCATCGCAAGGGTCAGAGCATGAATTTTGCCAGTTTGTCCGTGCTCTCATTAGATGTAATCCTGGTGTTGCATTCAAAGGAATAGAAACAGATGCAGTATAAAACTGGCCTGATTCTTCCATTATAAAATCAATCAGTATTTTTTCATCTTCCGATAGAATAAAATCGTCATTAAAGTCAATCCAGATTGTAACATACTGATCGTCATAACCTGTTTGCATAATATAATCATAAGAGTATCCCGGGATGAGAAAAGCCGGCCCTAAACCAAGGTATTGGCTCCATCCGTCATACCCCATATTGTCTTCACAGCCTGAGCCATAGTTTTGAATTTCTTCAACAGCAAAATCAGTAAATCCATCACCCATCGAGCAGCCGTTAGAATATTGGGGAACACAATATGTCCCTTTTTGTATTGTACTTTGCGTAGATTGTTGCAGGATAACATCCTGCATATTATTAATAGATAAGTCTGGCTGTGCAGCAACATGAGAAGTCAAATAGCCTAAAGCAATTATTAACACAAAGATGAATTTTTGTTTGCACATATTGTTGAGTTTTTTCTGATGCGGTAAAAATACAAAATGTATTGACTTGACTATGGGAAATGACAGATTGAGACTAAATATTATTTTGATGTGCTGGCATTAATTTGTCACTCTTTTTATACTATTTTGTTGATGTTGTTATATTTCACCTCACCCTACCCCTCTCCTCAATGAGAGGGAAGATGATGTCGCGCAGGCCTTTCCTCTCCCGCTGGGAGTTCCGATATCTATCGGAAAATGTGAGGGGTGCAACGAGTTTATCTTCATGAAATGCACCTAATTTAATAGATGGTTTTTTGAAGATGAATTTCACAGTCTATATTTTGTCAGCACATCAAAATAATATTTAGCCCAGATTGAGACCTTTGCAAGGTAAAACTAGAATTATAATTCATAATATCAGCCCGTTACATTAAAATACCCACAATTATTTCAAGTAAAATCAAAACTATAAGCTCATCTTTTACTCCAACTCTTTGTTAAAATATTTTTCTAAAGTCGTTATTCAATAATAATCTTCCTTATCAAATTAGCTTCTTCTGTTTCCAGCTTAATGAAATAAATGCCGCTTTTAAAGGGCGAGGTGTCAATTTTATAATTCCTGCTATTTATTACTTCTTCAAAAATAACCTGACCGGTATTTGTCATTATCTTTATTGACTTGATTTTCTTTGGTGATGTGATATTAATATTATCCTTTGCAGGAATTGGGAAAATCTGAATTAGATTATTCTTTATCTCTTCAGTACTGGTAATGATAATTGAGTTTGATGGATTGGATTCCCCGAAATAATATACTGCTGTTACAAAATATTCGCATAAATCAGGAGAAATTGTAATGGTTGTATCATAACTGAAGCATAATAATGAGTTATCCTGATAAAAATTGTATCCAATAGGAGCTACACAACCGTCAGGAGAGTTCCAAGAAAGTGTTAAAAGGTTATTTTCAATTGAATATATTAATGAATAGGGCTCCAGGTTTATTGGCAATGGGATAAAAACAGGATCGGAAGGAAGAGGTAATATTTCTCCTATCTCTTCAAATACAGCACTTATCTTATAGATATAGCTACTATCAGGAATTAAGAGAGAATCTGTATAAAATTTATCCGGTACATTTGCTATTATTTCATTATCCCTGTAAATATTATAACTTTCTGGTGGATAGGCTGATACAATATCCCAACTGAGTTCGACAGATACACAGTTCATTTCAGTTTCGAGATTTGTTATAAAGGGGGAGCAACCTAAATCCATTGTAATATCTACAGTTAGAGGCTCTGTTTCGGGTAAGGTGCTAAATTGAATTTCAGCCTCATAAATCCAGGGTAGTATATTGGATGCATCAAAATTTACTGTCATTTCCTCTGTTTCACCTGGTGCTATGGTTCCTGAAGTTGGATTGATAGAAATCCAGGGATAATACTCTGACAGTTCCAGCCCCCATATCCATTCTTCAGTTACAATCCCGCCTAATGTCCATGTTCCTGGGAAAATATCAGGATGTGTAAACAATCCGCCTGCACTATTGGATAATGGTTCAGGTAATGAATTACCAAGGCTTATTATAAGACCTGTTTCGACTAAATCAGGAAGTTGGATTTGTACCAAAGTATTTGGATTGGCTCCAACCAAGCCATAGCCCCACAGGTAAGGCCCCTCTACATTGCTGTTGTCATAAGCAAGACCCGAATAGTTAGCACCGCTTAGCCCCACCGGAGCAGTAGCTATCAAAGCCCCACTCTGGTCAAATGCAATAATATTGCCTCCCCAGCTGTAGCCATAAAAAATGTTTTGATCGTGGTTATATGCTATTGCCCGCACATTTCCCGGGGCAGTGAACGTACTTACCAGAATTTGTGTATAAAAATCCATTTCATAAACAGTTGTGCTTCCGTTTCCACCATAAAAATATGTACCATTGAAAGCCAGGTCGCTACCTGAAAAACTAATTGACAAGGTTTCAATAAATGTTCCGTCTAATGCATACTTAGAAATTTGCCCATTTGTGCTGGTAATATAAAAATACTCTCCGTCGCATTCAATGCCTGCCTGTCCTGTGGAACCATTTAGCGGATACTGAAATTGTGCATCAAGGAAGTCATCAGTATTAGCCGGAGGAAATACTTCCAGGACTGCACTCCAATCAATATTACACGTGCCCGGATTAGAAAGGATAATGGTTTCTGTTGTTGTTGCGTTTGGCTCTAATGTAACGTTAAGTGTGTTTGGATCAACATCAAATTCTGCAGGGGAGAGACAAATATTAGATGTGGTAGTCATTCCTTCCTCAATGGTTACCATTACCTGTGTTGATGGAGGGCAATAGTCAGGCGCATTAAATGTTAATTCCCAGGTGCCGACAGGAAGCGATTCAAAATAGAAATATCCATCTGTCCCTGTGATAATTGAATATCCTGCAATGTTAACTGTTCCTCCTTCAATAGGTATACCACTTTCACAATTTGTCAGATACCCTTCCAGATTGCCAAAAAGACTAGTCCACAATACTTTAGTTTTACAATCATTAAGTGTGCACTCATCTCCGGATAAGTTAGTACAAGCCTTTATTGTATGAGTCTCGCCTGTAGCCATATTAATAGTAGTGTCGAAGGTAAAATCATAGGTGTCACCAAGATTAATGGTAGCGAAAACAGTATCATAGTAGGGTGGGCTGCCATTGTGTTTGAATGAAACTATAAAATTTGTCTGGGGATTTGTCCCGAAGTTTTTTATTCTGATTGTTACGGGTTCGTTGTTAGTATAACCAACACCACTTGCCGGCTCAATAATGGAATTAATGCCAAGGTCGTTTTCAGGACAACAGCCTAACGGCCACAATTCCAATCCCCATATAATTTTGTTTTGGGACAACCCGATAATTGTGATATCATAACAAACAATTTCTATACAAAGTCCTCCTGCAATTCCATTTTCCACTGAAGCAACTGAGCCCACATTAAAATAAACACCCGTTTCATTTCCATCGGGTAAAGCCATTTCAATTATTTCATTTTGAGTAGCACCAACCTGTGCATAACCCCAAAGAGATGATGACCAACCGGTTCCAACTTCATCATAAGCAAAACCATAATAACTAACGCCCACCGGCCCAACGGAAAAACTACCTAAGTTACTCCCGGTTTTATCAAATTTTGTTATATCACTTCCCCAGTTATTGGCATAAAAAACATCTTCGTCCTCATTGTATGCAATAGCCCGAACATTGGTGGGGGCAGAAAATGAACTTATTAAGATGGAATTTTCAAAATCAAGCTCATAAACAGTTGTGGAAGCAGCACTACCAAAAAAATAAGTGCCGTCATAAGCCAGATCACGGATATTTGAGACACCTGGAATTATTAATGTATCGAGAAATGTTCCATCAATTTCATATTTATAAAACTGGTTACCGTTCCATTTGGTTGTGTAAATAAATATCCCATCCGTTTCTATTCCTGCTTCTCCATCTCCAATTGCGCAGGGGTATTCAAAAATCAAATCAAACATGTCATCTGAAGGTATAGGAATAGCTTTTGCATTTGGGTACTTGTCTATATAATTATCGCTTTGAAAAAAATTTGCTTTAACTTCTGTTTTTGGTGCAACATCATTATATAAATCAACCTGAGCCTGCAAACTTGAAAATAGGAAGCAAGTAGTAATTACAATTCCTGTAAGTATTATTAGTCTTTTCATAAGGATGGATTTAATCCAGTAATCCAAGAAACTGAATGATACGAATTATGATATGTAGATAATGATATCGGCAAATATACAAAAAATATTTATGTTTTTTATCTCATAATTATGAACTTGCTGCTTGTTGTTTTTGATCCGTTTTTTAAAACACAATAGTAAATCCCATTGGATATTTTTTGATTGGATTGTGAATTGCTATCCCATTTCATTACATATTTTCCAGGTGAAAAGTTCTTATCTGCAACACAGTTAATCAAGGCTCCATGCTGATTAAAGATTTCAATTGACACCTTTGATTCTGTATTGAGCAAAAATTCAATATTCATTTTGTCAAAAACCGGATTCGGGTAAACAGATAGAGGAGTAATATCATCTGACAATAATTCCGGATCATTAATTGAAACAACATACCCTACATCCATCTGATACACAGTTGATGATGTTCGTTCTATCACCCATAAATACTGCCCATCCCACGCAAGATCACGTAGATTGCCATAAGGACCGTTAACTTCATAGATGATTGTACCATCAGAAGGATCAAGGCAATACAGTTTGTGAGTTTCAAAATCATCTGTCCATAAATGAGTTCCATCCCAGGTTAGCCCGATAGATTTTGTTGATGGTGTATTGATGCTGTTTATAATATTGCCGTTGGAAGGATCTACTTTGTAGATTTTTTGTGTAGAAAAATCATTCATCCAAAAATATTGCCCGTCCCAGGTTATTCCATGTATCCAGATAGCATTATTTATTTCAAATGAACTTATTACAGAACCATCGTCAGGGTCAATTTTGTATAACATATTTGATTCGTATGGGCCTCCACCATTGTCCAAAGCCCATAAATATGTGCCGTCCCAGGTCATACCCTCTATATGAGTTCCAGGAGCAGTGAATGATTTTATTACAGTTCCATCTATGGGGTCAAGTTGGTAGAGCTTACTCCAAATGATTTCAGAGCACCACAAATAATCACCATCCCAGGTTAATCCCTGGCAATAAGTACCAGGATCTGGAATACTGTGAATTATATCTCCGGTATCTTTTACACTAAAGATAATATCACTGTTTTGAAACAGAGATTGATGTGAATAATCATCAGAAACGCCATCACTATTTTTATCAATGAAAGCATTTACAGATTGCGAACTGACTGTTGGGAAGAAAAAAATTACAATCAATAAGATTAGCCAGACTGGCTTGCCGGATGTTAGTAATCGATACTTTTTCATAAGTGAAGCAGTTTATAATTAATATTTAATTTAGTTGCTTACAAATATACAAAAAAATTAAATATACAAATCAGCTAGATAAAATAAATAATACAAATTAGTGAATGAATTTAACTAAGTGTGCCATAAAAAATGAATATATTTGTCAGGGAATTTAACATTCAAATAGATTATCGATGGGTTACAAGGAAATTGAAATAAACCTTCCAACAGCTTATTCTGAAGATCAACTGAAACAAACCATTTCAAAAGCACTTCGAATTAGTGAGTTCTCCTACCAGGTGATTAACAAAAGTCTTGATGCCAGGAAAAAGAAAAAGATAGATTGGAGACTTAAAATTGGCATAAGCTCTGAATATATCAAGGGAGAGTTGCCTTTGCATCAAGATGCTATGCCAATTAGCTATAAAAAAAGAGACAAGAGTGTTATAGTAACCGGAAGTGGGCCTGCCGGCTTTTTTGCTGCTTATGTACTGCAAAAATCGGGTTTTGATGTGGTTCTTATTGAACGGGGTGCTGATGTGGATAAAAGAGCAAAAGGGATTGGTAAATTTGAAAAAGATGGTTTATTTAATCCCCTCGGCAACTACGCTTTTGGTGAAGGTGGTGCCGGAACCTTTTCGGATGGGAAGCTCACTACCAGATCAAAGCGTGTTTCCAAAGAAAAGGAGTTTATACTATCAAGTTATATTGCTGCCGGAGGCCCTGCCGAGATTGCTTATATGGCTCATCCCCACCTGGGAACAGATAACCTTAAGAAAATTGTTAAAAACCTGCGGGATGAGTTCAAGAAGCTGGGTGGAACCATACTCTTTGAAACCTTATTAATCGACCTGAATATCAAAAATGGAAGAGTTATTGAAGCTGTTACATCAGGCGGGGATTTGTCAGGAGATTATTTTTTAATAGCTCCCGGTCATTCGGCTTTTGAAACTTACCGAATGTTGATGGATAAAGGGGTTCCTTTCCGAACAAAGAACTTTGCTATTGGCAGCCGGGCTGAACATAAGCAGGAGATCATCAATCAGGCACAATGGGGCATTGGCTCGCTTCCCGGTGTAAAAGCTGCTGAATACAGGTTGACAACTCCTGCAGACGGCAAGCACAATGTTTATACATTTTGTATGTGTCCCGGCGGAATGGTTGTTCCGGCTACGGCCTATCAACATACTAATATTGTTAACGGGATGAGTCGTTATCATCGTAATGGAGAGTTTGCTAATGCTGCCTGTGTGGCCGGGCTTCATCCGAATCAGCTTGCCGGGAGAATTGTTTCACCCTCTGAAGCTTTGGAGGAACTCGAAAAGCTGGAATCTACTTTCTATGAATTTGCGCAAAGTTACGCGGCTCCTTTCTGTACCATTAAGGATTTTATCTCGCAAAAACTAACTGTTGATTCTGTAAAATCAAGCTACCCGCTTGGTCTTATGCCTGCCCCTCTATGGGAAATGTTGCCACCTACAGTCACGTGTTCAATGCAAAAGGGGTTACTGGATTTTAGCAATAAACTCAAAGGATACGATCAGGGAATCTTGCTGGGTCTGGAAAGTAAAACCTCATCACCCATCCAGGTAATCAGAAGCGAGAATGGGTTAACAGATGGGTTTTTCAATTTATTCATCATCGGCGAAGGAAGCGGTTATGCAGGTGGTATAATGTCGAGTGCTGCTGATGGTATCAGGGCTGCGATGAAGATAGTTGATAGAGAGTAGAGACGCAAGGCCGTGCGTCTCTATTCTCTATCCCCGATTATTTTTTTAACCCGACCAATCAATCCGCTTTCGAGCCTGACCTTAATGCCATGAGGGTGAATGGATGCTTTGGTTAGTATGTTTTTAACAACGCCTTCAGTTAACTTACCTGAACGCTGATCTTGTTTGAGTACAATATTCACCAGCATTCCTGTTTGAATATTGCTTCGTTTTGTTCCTTCCATGATTTTGCAAAAGTAATTAATAGGAGCATACAGTTTATTATTTGAATGTTGATTTTATTGTGGATTCCGGATCAAGTCCGGAATGACAGAGGGGTACAGAATGGCATTGGTTTTTTGCCATTCTCTATTCTTTCAGATTTGTAATTCGAAAGTAAATCCCGAACTGTAGTTAGAAAGCACGCTTTAGGTTAAAAACCCCAGCCCCAGCTCCTCCAGTTTTTCATCAGTCGGCCGTGAGGTTTCTTTATTCCAACCCCGTGCCTCATAATATTCATCCATTTTATTCTTAAATTCTTCGCGGTCAACAACAGCTCCTTCTTTCGGCCCCATTGTGAATTTATTCGTATAAAACCGTTCAGGGAGGATATCGTCATTTCTGTCAAAGCCTTCACGGTAGTTCATCATTTTTTCAAGATTAAAGATACGTTCACCTGCTTTGTCGAACTCCTTCTCACTCCATTCAAGTCCGGTTAGTGCTGAAAGAAAATGGCGGTAATGTAATTCGTCTTTATACCACCCTTCGGCAAAAGCACACGCTCCGAGTGAGTCCATTATTGCAATGCCGTCCTGCTCACTGATGTCACCTCCGTTCAGATGACAGGCTCCGCGGTTTGCAGTAGTATAAGAGATGCCTGTTTTTTCATAAGCAGGCACATTCCATGCTGCAAGCTCGTGTCCTTTTACATGTATGGCAAAATTTTCAGAGCCTTTTCCTATCTTTCCCGCAAGCGGTTTTACTCCCTGTGCAGCCAGTTTGCCTACACCTTCCATCTTACCTATTTTATGCAGCATCTGAAGTGATGCATCCACGCTTCCCCATTGCAGGTCAATGCCATCAAGGAAATCTTTATCAATAAGTTGTTTTTCGTAACATTCCATCAGAAAACCAATAGTGTTTCCGGCACTTATAATATCCATTCCATAATCATCAGCAACAAAGATAAGTTTTGCCAGGCCTTCCAGGCTATCTATCATCAGGTTGGCACCGAGCATTGTCCCTGTTTCATATTCGGGAGCATCATGAACCATTGTGCCGTAGGCTCCTTTTGCATATCCGCTTTTTGTGCAGGAGAGTGCACAAGAGAAACAAGCAAAATCGCGTTTCCAAATTTTCTTTCTTGCCGACTCTGTTGCTAAATTTTCGATACCCTCAAATGTACCTTCACTATAATTTTTTACTGCTTGTGAACCTCTGTCAGAGGAATACTTTAAGGCTCCTGTAGTTCCTTCATCTCTCCAAAACTTACGATTATCCGTATCTTCGCTAAAAGAGACTCGTGCTTTTTCCAATAAGTCAAGATAATCTTTGTGATTGGCTACTGTTGGCATTCCAGTTCCTTTTACGGCTACAGCTTTAAGGTTTTTCGACCCCATTACACAGCCAACGCCTCCACGACCGGCAGCCCGAGCTGCTGTATTAATAACTGAGGCATAAGGGACAAGATTTTCACCTGCCGGTCCAATATAAAAACTCTCAAACTTACGGTCGCGAAGATCTTCAATAAAATACTTATCAAACTTGTCAGTTCCCATTCCCCAGTATCGTGATGCGTTCCTGATTTCAACCACATCATCTTCAATGAAAATGTAAACAGGCTTTTTTGCTTTTCCGGTGATAAGCAGGCCATCATAGCCGGCAAATCTAATTTCGGGTCCGACAAAGCCACCCATATTTGAATAGCTTACAGTTGAGCTGTGTTCATACTTCTTGCTCAGGGGGAAAGTCTTTGGTGATTTGGTAACCACACACGTCCGTGAAGATGAAGGTATTGGAAATCCGCTGAATGGCCCGGGCATTATAAGCAAAGGATTTTCCGGAGATAAAGGATCAACTCCCGCTTCGGGTAAATAATCATAAAGTAACTTCATCCCGAGACCACGACCACCGATATAGTTTAATAAATCCTCTTCGGGGATTTGTTTTTTATTGATAGTTTCTGATGTCAGATCAATTTCAAGTATTATTCCGTTGTAGCCTTTCATTGGTTTTTTATATATAATTTGATGTTAAATTTCAAATCGTTATTGTCACATTTTTGTTGAACTTTTAATATCCTTGATAATACTGTTCAATCATCTTTTCAGCAATTTTATCCGGTGATGTGTTCCTTAATGGCATATCCGGTGTAATGGTCAGATATTGCAGCGCACCATAAGGACAGTATTTCACGCATTGTGGATCACCATCGCAGAGCGTACACATTCGTTCAGGTTTTCCCGTCTCCTTGTTAGGGAAAATCACCCCACCACTCTTTTCGTGGCATGCTTTCGAGCACTTCCCGCAACCTATGCACCGATCAAGATCACATTTAATTGTACTAAAGGTTTCATCACGATACAAAGCTTTTCTGCCGGTTACAGGATCTATAGCAATAGGGCAGGCTTCAATACAGGGAGCATCTTCACACAGAAAACAGGTGACCGGGATATCAACATCAGGATTATAATGCCAAACCTTAATGTTTGACAGGTCGGGATTGCCCAGGCCTTTCATTAGTTGACCATCAATTTCAACCTGGTGATTATAGGCAGAGCAGGCCGTTTCACAAGTGCGGCATCCTGCACATTTTGTAAAATCCACAACTATGGCTTTTATTTCGCCATTTGCTGATTCCTCCTGAAAAATAAACCCATAGCTGCCCAAAACAGCCATTCCTCCTGCACCAATAGCGAGAGTTCGTAAAAAATTTCTTCGTGATTGCTCTGTTGATAAATTCATTGTATTTTTTTTGTAATTCCTCCAAAGATATGGAAAAATCAAGAAGCGGTCGTTATGCTGATATATTTGTAATAATTCTAAATAGTAATTCTATGCATAATTTGCTATTATATTGGTAGTTTCGCAGAGGAGAAATTGAAAAAATTCAACTTTAAAATGCAGTTATGAATAGAAGCAGATTTATTTTTAATTTAATAGCACTATCGCTTATTGTGCTGCTAATTTCCTGTAGAACACAGGATCAGAAAAATAGTCAAATTAGATTATCTGAAGTATGGAAGTTTAAAACAGGTGATGATCCTTCATATTTGACTATTGGTTTGGATGATTCGGACTGGAAACAGATTAATGTTGGTCAAAACTGGGACAATCAGGGTTATAAAGAGCTTGATAATTTTGCCTGGTACAGAGTCAGATTCAGCCTGCCTTCATCTGTTAAAGATATCTCTTTTTTAAAGGATAGTTTGAAGTTATATCTTGGTAAGATTGATGATTGTGATGAGGTTTACCTGAATGGTAAAATTCTGGGCTATAACGGAATTACACTTACTTCTGGCGTATCTGTCCCTGACAGTTTTAATATTGAGCCAAGTCCGTGGTATAAGGAAAGAGTATATGTTATTTCTGCTGATGATGAGAGATTGCTATGGGATAAGGAGAATTTGATTGCTGTCAGAGTTTGGGACAGGGGGGGTCTTGGTGGGATGTATTCGGGGATACCTGCTATTGGAATGGTGGATGTGGGTGATTATCTTGAATCGGGACATCGAAATAGTACATTTGCTTTTGATAATGGGGTAGCATATAAATCATTTAATGTTAAAAATATTTCGAACCATGTTAAATTGAGTGGGGTGTTTATCGTTACAGCAAAGAATGATTTTACAGCAAAGGAGTTTTTTCGTCACATAATTAAAATTGACCTCCCGGCAGGAGCTGAAACCAAAATATTTGTTGAAATCCCTGAACAAAATGAATCAACAACTCTAAATTATATTTACAAACAGAAAGGCTCTGCATCCGAAACTGTCTATACTGATATATTGCCATATATTCTTACTCCGGCAGTTTCTGAAAACCCACGTATCAATGGGCCTGAGATAATAGGGGCGAGGCCGGGCAAACCATTCTTGCATAAAATCCCTGTGACCGGTAAGGAACCTTTGAAAATAAGTATTGCGAACCTGCCGGAAGGATTGACCTTTGATAGCAACAGGGGAATTATTTCAGGGAGAGTTTCCAACAGGGGGGAATATGATGTAAAAATTACAGTTGAAAACTCTGTGGGAAAGGCATCGGGTATTTTGAAAATTATTATAGGTGACCAAATTGCGTTAACACCGCCAATGGGCTGGAATAGCTGGAACTGTTGGGGTTTAAGTGTTGATCAGGAAAAAGTTATTGCATCCGCAAAAGTTTTTGTAGAGAAAGGCCTTGCCAACCACGGCTGGAATTATATTAATATTGATGACGGCTGGGAGATAAAGGGGGATTCTCCCGAGCCAAAAAGAGATGATGATGGTAACATCAGGACAAATGAGAAATTCCCTGATATGAAATCACTTGGAGATTCAATTCACTTTCTCGGATTGAAATTTGGTATATACACTTCTCCCGGACCGCTTACCTGTGGAGGATATACGGCAAGCTATCAGTATGAAATTCAGGATGCCAGATCCTTTGCTTTCTGGGGTGTTGACTATCTGAAATATGACTGGTGTTCTTATGGCCAGATTGCCAAAGACCATTCACTTCCCGAATTGAAGAAACCCTATTTTGTAATGAGGGATGCTCTTGGAGAAGTTGACCGAGACATAGTTTATAGCTTGTGTCAGTACGGGATGGGAAATGTTTATGAGTGGGGTGCCGAAGTTGGCGGAAACCTATGGCGGACAACAGGTGACATCACCGATACCTGGGGGAGTTTGAAATCTATCGGGTTTAATCAGGTTAAAAATGCACCTTATGGAGGGCCGGGACACTGGAACGATCCTGATATGCTGGTAGTAGGATGGGTAGGCTGGGGTCCAAATTTGCACCCCACACGTCTTACTCCCAATGAACAATACACTCACATCAGCCTGTGGTCGCTTTTATCTGCACCTCTTCTTATTGGGTGCGATCTGGAACGTCTTGATGATTTTACCCTTAATCTGCTGACTAATGATGAGGTTATTGCTGTCAACCAGGATATTCTTGGGAAGCAGGCTACTCCTGTTTTTATTGATGGAGATGTTCAGGTTTGGGTGAAAGAGCTATATGATGGCACAAAAGCAGTAGGTGTTTTTAATCTCGGCGAATCAATTTTAGATTACAAATTGCTGTTTAATAAGGCCGGACTTCCTGACAAGGTAAAAGTCAGAGATTTATGGAGGCAAAAAGAGTTGGGTTCTTTTGAAAAATCAATAATTATCAAATTGCCTGTCCATGGAGTTTCACTACTGAAAGTATCGGAATAATTTTAAAAATGAATGATAAATAAAAAAGGCTGTCTTAATGATTTAAGACAGCCTTTTCATTATCGTGAGAGGTTTTATTTCACCTCTTCAAAATCCACATCAGTCACTTCATCATCATTTGATGAGGAGTCAGGTGCAGCCTCACCGTCACCACCGGGTTGCTGTTGTTCACCACCTTGTTCCTGACCTTGAGTTGCATTATACATCTCCTGGCTGGCAGCCTGCCATGCAGTGTTCAATGTATTTGTAGCATTGTCGATTGCTGCAATGTCTTTATTCTTGTGAGCCTCTTTCAGCTCATTCAAAGCCTGCTCGATAGGAGCTTTTTTGTCATCCGGTATTTTATCCCCATATTCTCCCATCTGCTTTTCCGTCTGGAATATCAGAGCATCAGCACTGTTCAACTTATCTATCTCCTCTTTTTGTTTTTTATCAGCTTCGGCATTTGCAGTAGCTTCTTCTTTCATCTTTTTAATTTCATCATCCGTAAGCCCTGAAGAAGCTTCAATTCTGATTTGCTGTGACTTGCCGCTTGCTTTATCTTTGGCCGATACATTCAGAATACCGTTTGCATCTATATCAAAAACGACTTCAATTTGAGGTATTCCACGTTGTGCCGGAGGGATTCCATCAAGGTGGAACCTTCCAATACTCTTATTTTGATTTGCCATTGGCCTTTCACCCTGCAGAACGTGTATCTCAACTGAAGTCTGGTTGTCAGAGGCAGTAGAGAATACTTCTGTTTTCTTGGTCGGGATGGTTGTATTCGACTCAATCAGCTTTGTTAAAACACCACCAAGTGTTTCGATGCCGAGTGACAGAGGAGTAACATCAAGCAGAAGCACATCTTTTACTTCACCTGTAAGAACTCCACCCTGAAGAGCAGCTCCGATAGCAACAACCTCAGCAGGATTTACTCCTTTTGTAGGTGTCTTTCCGAAGCTATCTTTAACTACATCCTGACTTGCCGGAATACGTGTTGAGCCACCAACCAGAATAACCTCAT
>JAUVIX010000065.1 GCA_030592565.1 Chlorobiota bacterium | reverse complement strand
ATTTGAAATCCTGACATAACAAGTTCCGGATTATCCAACGCAAGAGCTTATGCTAAAATCCGGAACAGCTCTAAGCAACGAGCGGCAGTCCAGACTTCTGACGGATTCACCGCCGGAATGACAAAGTCGGGCAGGCTCACCCTTGCACATAAGGCCGCCCCAAGATTCGGAATGACAATCGTTTGCTTGTACAATTTCCCTCTGTGGGCTGGCAAGTGGGAAAGCCGAGAGGGGAGTGGGGTTGCCTTGCGGGGTAGAAAGGGGTGTGTTAAAATGATAGTTCAAGCCTCGAAAAGATTGCGACGCCCCGGCACACAATCCCAACCTACTTGCTCGCAATGACAATCAAATTTTTTGCAATGAAGGGTGATTATTGAGGTGATTTTATTAATATTGTTGTTTGAAAAGATAATCTGACGGAACTTCAACCTTCCGGGGCTCCTGCGCTTAGGCGTGCTTCGACGCCGAATGGTTTGCAACAGTCCACACCGCCGGAATGACGAAGTCGGGCAGGCTCACCCCGCAGCGCAAGGCAAAATATAAAGGTTCAAATGACAGGTCTTTGCTTGCTAAAATCCCCTCTGTGCACTGGCAAGTGGGAAAGTCGAGAGGGGAGTGGGATGGCTCTGTGAGGTGGTAAGGGGTGTGTCAAAAAGCAGCAGCCTAAACAGTAAACCCTGTACATACGGGGCTACAATACGCCGTCCCACAAGCCCAACCTAATGGTATTTCGCGATGACGTTTCTATATCACGTCATTGCGAGGCACAAGACCCCGGAAAAGGGGCGCACAAATTGATATGACAATGGAAATCACAAATAATAAAATTCAAATTTCAAATAAATATCAAAACAGAAGTTTCAAAGCTCAAAAAGCTACAATGATGTTTAAATAATTGTGATTTTACAATTTGGTTATTATTTGTTTTTTATTATTTATTATTTGGTATTTACTAAATATCAACCACTAAAAAAAATGTTGTCATTGGTAGGAATTGACAGGTGAGTAGGTGGGTAAGAATTCAGTGGCAATCTGTCAGCTATGAAACACGTTCCTTTCGTAAACAAAACATTCTCATTCTTCCAAAGCACTAGCAGTAACCTCTTCAGGATTTGCTTCGGGTGAGGGGCCAACAGCATTATAAATTATCTGCTGGATTTTTGTGCGGGTATCCATTTTAATCAGCTTGGTGTTATTAGCAGTAGGGTTTATCCTGTTTGACAGGAAAATGTAAACCAGGTTATATTCAGGATCAACCCAGACATAAGTCCCTGTGAATCCTGAATGACCAAAGCTTTTAAGAGTAGCACTTGCGCAGGTAGGACCCTTGTCGCGGTCATCGGGTAGAGGCTTGTCAAAACCAATACCTCTGCGGTTTTCATTCAAAGGGAACTGTTGTTTTGTAAATTGCTCAACCGTTTCGGGCTTAAGATATTGTATTCCTCCGTAATAACCTTTTTGTAGCAGCATCTGCATCAGTTTGGCTATGTCATTGGCATTAGCAAACAATCCTGCATGCCCTGATACTCCACCAAGCATCGCGGCCCCGGGATCGTGAACATAACCGTGAACCAACTGATGTCTGAAATAGTTGTCATTTTCTGTTGGTACTATGCTTTTTAAAGAGAACTGATTATGGGGATTAAAGCAAGCTGAAGTCATTCCCATCGGTTTGTAAAAACTTTCGCTTGAGTATCTATCCAAAGGCTCATTAGTTGAGTTTTCAACTATCTCTTTCATGAAATAAAAACCAAGATCGCTGTATTTATATTTTTTAGATTTGCGCAGTTCAGATGTTACGATTGAATCGTAAAGAGTGTATTTGTAATCATTCCTGATATAGATATTATCCGCAACTTTTACCGTATATCCATCCTTTAATCTTTTACTGTAAATGGTAGGGTCTAACTTACCTTTATTCATTGTGTTGGCATAAAAAGGAATCCAGGGTTTCAATCTTGCCTGGTGTGCCATCATCTCGCGGATAATTATGTTTTCTTTACTGGTATTTTTGAGATAAGGAAGGTATCTCACAAGGTGCTGATCAATATCAATTTTATTCTCATCGCTGAGCTTCATAACCGAAACGGTTGTAGCCGCAATCTTGGTAACCGAAGCAAGATCATAAAGGTCGCTGTTCTTTACAAAATTACCTTTATTATAGGTATGGTATCCGAATGATTTGTTGTAAATAATCATTCCGTCTTTGGCAATAAGTATCTGACAACCTGGAATCGCTTTCTTCTTGATGTTGTAAAGCACAAGGGTGTCAATAGCTTTTAATCCCAATTCATCAATGCCTGCATCTTCGGGAATAGTATATTGCAATCTTCCTATTTCGTTGGTTTCAATTCCAAGTCCGGCCGGAAAATTTTCTCCGGCAGTTACAGGAAGGTGTCCTTTTGCAGCAACTGCTCCCATAATTATTTGAGAGGCAATATCTTCTGATATGTCAGTGTCTTGATATGCTGTTATTATTGATTCAAATTTTTCGGGCTGTTCTATTAATCTCAAAGCATAGGGGCTTGCAAACATTGTGAGTATCACATTTGTGCTATCGGCCAGCCTGCTTGCAAATTCCATACTTTTATTACTAATTCCAAAGTTTTTGTTGGGAAAAATTGAAGTATTCTGAATTCCCACAATTACAAGATTGTATTTTGATAGCTTCTTGATCAGGTTTTCAGCTTTTATGTCTGGAAAACTCTTCAAAATGTTATAGTGGTCAAATGCTGCATAATTTTCAAGCATCAACTGGAAATCATTCAACTCAGGATTACCAATCGAAAGAGTGGCCATTTGCAATGTGTCCAGCTTCATTAAGGGGATGATGTCATTTTGGTTTCGTACAACTGTTATTGCTGATTTGAAGATATTCCTTGTAATTACCTCATTATTAGGGTTATTAATAATTTGATATATTGTATCTGTTTTAATTGAGTTAAAGCTGTTTAGCCCTGCTTTGTACTTCCATTTCAGGATTTTTTTGCATTTTATATCAATTAATTCTTCAGTTACAGCTCCATTGTCAACAGCCTGCTTTATTTTTTTAACAGCAGCCTCTACATCCTGGGGTAGTAATAAGATGTCATTTCCGGCAAGGAGTGCTTTTAGTTCTATATCGCCGGGTTTATAGTAATTGGTAACACCTTTCATGTCAAGAGCATCTGTAACGATTAATCCTTCAAATTTATCTTTCTTTCTCAGGATATCAGTAACTACATTTTTTGAAAGCGTTGTAGGAGTATTTTTAGTACTGTCAAGCGAGGGGACAAAAAGGTGTGCAATCATCACAGCATTAAGCCCGGTTTGTATAAGTTCTCTGAATGGATAGAACTCAAGTGAGTCAAGCGATTCCCTTGATTTATTGATAACAGGAAGAGTTTTGTGTGAGTCGGAGTCAGTATCTCCGTGACCCGGAAAATGTTTTGCAGTCGCAATAATTCCATTATCCTGAATCCCTCTCATATAGGCAATTCCCTTTGCCGCAACATTTTCCTTGTCTTCACCGAATGAGCGGCTGTTGATAACAGGATTATCGGGGTTGTTATTGATGTCAACAACAGGAGCAAAATTAATGTTTACGCCGATGGCTTTTAACTGATGGGCTATTTCGGCTCCGGTCTGATAAACAGGTTCGTTATAATCCATAGCACCCATTGTCATTTGGTAAGGAAAGGAAAACGAACTGTCTAACCTCATTCCAAGGCCCCATTCAGCATCAAGAGCAGTAAAAAGAGGTGTCTTTGCAAGTTTTTGATATCTGTTTGTGAGATTTGCCTGCCTCACCGGCCCTCCCTGAAAGAAGCAAAGTCCACCGATGTTATATTTAGTGATCAGTCTGGATATCTCTTTGTAGTGGGTTTCGTTTTTATTTGAATATGCCCTGACCATCAGTAGTTGTGCAATCTTTTCTTCTGTTGTGAGTGACTGTAAAACCGAATCTACCCAGAATGTGTCATTTGATTTGATTGTAGTATCAGACTGAGCCCAACCTTTTCCTGAAAAAGAGAAGATTAAAAAGAGAAGTAAAAATATTGTACTGTATTTTATTTTCATCCGGAGCTGTAAATTAATAAATCACAAAAATAGTTATTGCAGATAATTCAACTTTGCTAAAGTATTCCTTTTTCTAACAATCAGTTGTTCATATTATTTTTTATATCATCGTTTATGTTTTATAAAAAAGAAATATCTTTGAGCATTAATATAAAATAGATTGGTTGGGTGAACGTTAATCAGTTGTATTTGTTACAGATAACCCGTATTAAATTATATATTTTGAATAAAAAACTAATATTCACAGTCATTGCATTTCTGCTTATTTTTTCGGGAGTAAATGCACAGATACAGGAGGAGGAAGAAGTTAAGCCGCCTCTTACAAGGATTCTATTTGTATTTGATGCTTCGCAGAGTATGTTTGGCAGATGGCAGAGCGATATGAAGATAAATATTGCGAGAAGACTTTTATCTAATCTTCTTGACAGCCTGAAAAGTGTTGATAATTTGGAGCTTGCGCTGCGTGCATATGGTAGCCAGTATAATTATCCTCCACAGGTTTGCAACGACACAAAACTGATAGTCCCTTTTGGAGAAGATAATGCATTGAACATTAAGAAAAAGCTAAAGACCCTGACACCAAAGGGCACCACTCCGATTGCTTATGCTCTTGAGCAGGCAGGATCGGATTTCCCGCCCTGCGAAAATTGTCGTAACATTATAATCCTTATCACAGATGGCCTTGAGGAATGTAATGGCGACCCTTGTGCTGTTTCACACGAACTACAGAAAAGGGGTGTTGTGCTGAAACCGTTTATCATCGGAATAGGGAGGAATTTTGCAGATGCTTTCGATTGTGTGGGGACATATTACGACGCTGCCAATGAGGAGGATTTTAGCAAAGCTCTCAATGTTGTTATTTCACAAGCTCTGAATTCCACAACAGCACAGGTGAACCTGCTGGATCAGTATGGAAAATCGACAGAGACTAATGTGACAATGACTTTTTACGATAATTTCTCCGGTCTTATAAAATATAATTTTGTACATACAATGAATTATAAAGGAATGCCGGATACTCTTGTGATAGATCCATTGCTTGCTTATGATGTTGTGATTCAGACTATACCACCGAAAAAACTTGATAGCGTTACTTTGACTCCTGGAAAGCATACAATTATTGCGCTTGAGACACCTCAGGGCACTCTTGAACTAAAAATAAACAGCAGGGATAAATCGGTGCGTGACCTGAAATGTATTGTTCGGCAGAACGGGAGTATGCAGACCCTGAATGTTCAGTATTTCGGAACATCAGAAAAGTATATCACCGATCTTTATGATCTGGAGGTTCTTACTCTCCCTCGTATCTTTATTGATGATGTTGAGATAAAACAAAGCCATACAACTACAATTGAAATCCCGCTTCCCGGAATAGCCATTATCAACAAAAAGACCAGCGGTTATGGCGGTATTTACTTAGAAAAGGAGAATAAATTAGAATGGGTCTATAATTTTAGGGATAATGCCTCACAACGTGAAACAATTGTTTTGCAGCCGGGAACATATAAAGTGGTATTCCGTTCAAAATACGCAAAACGAACTTTCAGCACCATTGAACGGACATTTATAGTTGAGTCGGGGAAATCTGTTAATGTGAATTTGTACAGGTAGGGTGAATGTTATTGTTTTGCTGGAGAGAGATGAAATAATTAATGAGAGTTTGTTCAAAAAGCTTATCCTATTGTCATTTTGAGAGTAATCGAAAAATGTTTCGCAACTCTGCTGATAAAATATTTATGCTATACTAATCGGGCTGTTCCGGATTTTAAATGCAAGCTTTCGGGAAGGATAATCCGGAACTTATCGCTTTATGATACACCTAAACTCAACATTAGCTTTTGGATTAATAACATGCATATCCTGCGTTAAAAATTCGCAAAAACCGGTGCAAATTAATCGGTCACTACATGACGAATAATAAAAAGTGACCGGTTGAATTCTGACAGAATTGTCCCTATTCCGGCACCTGACTTTCCATTCCAAAGCTGTTTAGCCAAAAATCATCCTTATCTTTATTATCAATCTCTGAATCCAGATTAAAATCTGCCGGCCAATATCCATTTTCCCCGGCTCTGAGTTTCCATTTAGAGTATATATCAACAGAGTCAATTATCCCATTTGCATTGGCATCACCCGCAGCCATTCCCCATATTTGTTGCATTATTTGCTTGTATCCTGCTGCTCCTCCATAAACTTTGTCAGCACCTGTAGTAAAATCATAGGAATAGATACCACCGGTTTCAGTTAATGGTGATGATGAAATAATTGAAAGGTGGTTTCTGTGATGAATAACAATAAACAGGTTGTTTGTAATTGATTGTACAGCAACGCTGCATGCTGCGTTGCTGTATAGATCAACAATTCGTCCGTCGTTCAGTAAAAATGCCGCTCTCCTTGCGATTATCGTTTCTTCTGATGCAACTGAAATTTCTGCGGCATCGCGAAGTTCAATAAGAACCCAGTCGGTTATATTTGTATCGGGAATAGCAGAAGCTTTTTCACAGCCGTAATAGTTCCAGGGGTGTCTGTTAAAGGGTTGGGAAAGAGGCAGGAAGGCCGGGTTCAAAATTGTACTCATCCCATTTCCGGTAAAAGCGCCTTCAAGATAAATTATCAAGTCAAGGTTTATTTTATCAAATTCAGAAGTAAAGGAAACTTCCCAGCCGGGTCGGTTTGTTGAAAAGTCACTGTTAAAGTGTAGAAGAATTTTCCCTGAGTTAGATGTAAGGTCGGGTGGGAGAGAGGTGCTTGAGAAAACACCGAGAAGATTACCAGGGGAAATATTGTCACCATCATAAACCCAAAGATAATCACAACTAAATTCGGTATTAAAACTATTAAACGAAACAGTAACCGAAGATGCTCCGGGTGGAGCTACCAGCCAGTATGCATCCGTGTGACTTGAATAATAAGCGGTTCCGCTGCCATCATCAAAAGTCCCTGTGGAATCTGTTATTACCTGCAATCCTGAAACAACTCCGGGAATAAATGCAGAATACCCAATCTCAAAACCACTGTTTTGAATGGAATCATCTGTTGTGAATTCAATCAGCATCTTTCCTGAAGAAGAGATTAAATAAGGTGGAAGATTATCACCGCAATATTCGCCAATTACAGGAGCTGCTGTTGTATCTCCATCATAAATTGTTAAATAATCATAACCCGACTGAATATTCAGCTTTGAGAAAAACAGAACTATAGAATCGGCTTCTGGTGGCTCAATTAAATATTGTGTTGTCAGGCTGTTTTGATAATCGTCGGTTCCACTACCATCATCAAATCTGTTAAACCTGGCAACAAAATCCGCAGAGAAATTTAGCACTTCAGTTATTGGCTCAATCCCGATGATTGCCTCCTGAACCGCTGGGAGTTCCGATAGTTTTTTATTGAAACCTGTTCCGTATCCCCAGTTAAAATGGAAATAATCGTTGTCGGAATAACCATCGAGCACAATAAAATGGCCGCCGGTTCCTGAAGAAATACAATAAAAGACAGGTCTCTCCTCGTCAAGCTCTTTCCTTAGCATATTTTTCCAGGTTGAATCAGAAAAATGAGATTTCTTTATCAGTTGGGCTTTAGATGAATATCTGAAATAATCATAAAAAGCATTCCTTAGGCTTGTGGTTCCTGAATAGGAAGATCCGGCGGCATAATCCATCTCAACTGACACTCCGCAATGGAACATCAATTGAGCAACAGCTGCAATAACTTCCGGGCTGCTTGATGAATTAAGGATATCAGGCATATTTGGCCAGTCATAGTAACTGTTCTCAAAATTAGCTGTTATCGTACCATAATCAGGATCAATATATGAATGAACTCCTATTCCGTTAACCGGATAATTGTGATATTTCAGTATCTGGGCCATAGCTGTTGCTCCGCAACCTGTGAGCGCATGGCCGCAACTACCATTGACATCATCCGGACAAGAATCATTATAATAACAGGCTTGCGCCCAGCCGGTCGTTAGTAAAGGTGAAACTGATTTTGATGATTGAGAAAATCCTGCTTCAATAAAAATAAAAGAGATAAATGACAGAATAAGGAGTAGCTTGTATAGTTTTGGGAATGACATAATAGTTTTGTTTTGAGTGTAAAAATACGAAAATAGCTAATGCAATAACATAAATATGTTGTCATATCGAATCCTTTGGGTTAGCCTGGTGCGGGAGGGTGAGATATCCCCTTGCTATTATGTGCTGAAATTTGCCAAATCAAAGCAATGCAGCGGAGCATGCTCCGCTGCCTATTGCACTTGATTTATTTATTGCACCACAAATTTACACTTCCCAACAGGCATACACAACTACTTACTATGCAATTTGGTGACAACACCAAATTGATGCAGGTTCGAAATGAAATTATAATTGTTTTATAAATCAAATTAGTAAAAATGTCTTTACAGAGCGTGGACGCTCTGCCCATAGTGGTTAATAATAACAAACTGAAAATTCAACATAACCTACTAATAGAATCAGGAATAATTTGCCAAATCTTAAAGCCCCGCCCTCAATGCAATAATAAAGTTTCTTCCAGGTGAGACAATTCCTGATGAGTAGGGGCGGTAGCGGTGATCCAGTATGTTTTTTATTCCAAAGTTAACCTGCAAGTATTTATTGATCTGGTAATAACCAATGAAATTGAGTGTGTACCATGACGGAGAATATGGGCTGCCGTTGTTATCTGTGGCATACATATATGGTTTATCTCTTTCTGACAGAGCGAGATTATTGTAGCTAATCTGACCATTGTAATTAACATAGAACTCAAGCTTAACACTTTTTGCTTTAAATGTAATACCTGCATTCCCAAACAGCGGTGAGACATGACGAACGGGAGAGCCCAGATCATCTTCGCCTTTCATATATGTAAGGCTTGTTTTAAAACCAAGGCTCTTAATAATATTTGCTTCAAAGCCAAAACTGCCACCATAAATCCAGGCTTTGCCGGTATTAATAAGAGCCTGAACTTTGCTCATCTCCCCATCATAAATAATAGAATCTTGTCCGTTAAGTTTGAAATCACTTCTTACCATTGCATCAATCAGGTAAGTATAAAATCCCGTTATATTTAATCTTGCATTCTCTGAAAATGAAAAGGTCAATCCCAGGTCAGCATTATAGGCGTATTCAGGGTTAAGACCAGGGTTAGGTACAATAACATTACCGGGTTCTGAATCAAAAACTTTAGAGATATCATCAATATTCGGGGCTCTGAAACCTGAAGATAAATTTGCGGTTATATTCAACATCTGAATAGGTCGGTAAACGATTCCCAAACTTCCGTTTAATGCTCCGGTGTTCAATTCAATTTCATCATAAGGAAAGGGATAAAAAGATTTATTATTGAACTGTGAATTCATCCACACATAGCTATACCTTGCTCCAATAAGCAGAGTTACCTTGTCAGAGATGTCTGATTTGAAATTAGCATAGGCAGAAGCACTTGAGTAATTGCTACCACCATCAGGATAGCGTGTTGCAGTGGGTTCTATTGAGTCGGTAACAATATCAACAATGTTTGCTGTCGATTTAACCTTATTATAAAAAGCTTCTGCACCATAATAGAGTGTATTCTTTTCGGAAAAATTTTTCGTGAGGTCGAAATTAAATGTGTAGATGTTTAAATTCTCAACTCTTTCCCTTCTTATATCATCACCAAACTTTCGGTCATATCTGCTCTCCTCAACATCCTGATATCCCAGGATTATTCTCGCCTCATCATAAATACCATAGTCATTGGTTAGGTTAATGGTCAGATTTGCCATCCCCCAACTTTGTGGCCCGTAATACCACTCTGCATATTTCAATGTAGTATCGTTTTGATACTGAATCAGTCTGTCGTACCGTGGAATATTGGAGGTAGTAGAATATTGAAGCGTTAAACCGAGGTCAACCTTTTTACTGACTTTATATCTGAATTTTTGAAGAAAATTCGTCTGATTATATCCCGAGAATTTTTGAAGATCCGGATTATCATTTTCAACCATCTTATCCTCATTTTCTTCTCTCGCAACAAAATCAAAACGCTGATATTCAGGGCGGCCAACACTTCCCATTTTCAGGTCATCAAATTTACTATAGCTTACAGAGGTTAATGAACCCCAGCTCTCTTCAGAATAGCTAAAATCAAAATGGCCTGTTATTTCATTATTCGCAGAAGAATATCTTACCAGAGCATTTGCACCTAACAGGTAGCCTGTGTCCTGAGCAAGTTTAATTTTTTTTGTATGAAAGTCCATCACTCCACCAAGTGCGTCGCTACCGTACATTATAGAACCCGGCCCGAAAATCACCTCTGCCTCGTCAATAATATTGGGGTCAATCACAATAATATTCTGTAAGTTGCCACTTCTGAAAATGGCATTGTTCATTCTTACCCCATCTACAACAAGCAATATCGAATTGGCAGCAAAACCTCTTATCATTGGACTTCCACCGCCAAGCTGACTTTTTTGAATGAAAACCTCATTAGATGACCCAAGCATGTCAGCTGCTGTTTGTGGATTGTAAAATTCAATTTCATTGGCATTAATCGAAACAATTTTTTTTGGGACATCATTTATCTCCTGCTCCCATTTGCTGGCCGATACAACCACCTCACTAAGATTAACCGTGCTTTCAGTTAGAGTTATGACAAAATTGAGTTCCTCAATTGTAGTATATGATAATATCAGATACTGGAAAGACGGATGTTGAAAAATCAGTGTATCATTTTTATTAAAAACATTTAAATTAGCAAATCCATCAATGTTTGTCAGAGTTGTTTTTGTGTGATCAAGGTTATAAACTGCAACATTATCTATTGGTTTCAGATTTGATTTATCAATAACCATTAATTGCTGGGCAACAACATTATATATCTGTGAAACTAACAGTAGTATTATCAATATAAACTTAACCATCTCCTGTAAAATTGAGTTGCAAATCTAATAAAATCTTAACATTTGTCTTAAATAATAAAGTTTAATTTTGTAATGTTTTATAAACATAATTATAATTGATAAATATGAATGAGCAACTCGATGCTGAAGCCTTTTTAAAGTTAACAGAAACGATGCCACTGGTTGACGTTAGAACACCGGCTGAATATGATCAGGGGCATATTCCGGAAGCCTTTAATATTCCTTTGTTTTCAAATGATGAAAGGGTTGTGGTGGGAACTCTATATAAAAAATCAGGAAAAGAAGCTGCAATGTTGAAGGGTTTGGATATAGTTGGACCCCAGATGTCATCTTATGTCAAGAGTGTGAAACGGATAGCTCCAAAAGGTAAGGTTCTGGTTCATTGCTGGCGCGGCGGGATGCGCAGTGCAAGTATGGCCTGGTTGTTCCGTACTGCCGGGCTTGAAGCAACAACATTAATTGATGGCTACAAGGGATACAGAGGCTATATACGTGAGCAGCTTGGTAAGGAAGTAAATCTTGTGGTTCTTGGTGGAAAAACAGGAAGTGGGAAGTCGGAAGTTCTCAGAGTGCTTGCTGATTTAGGATGTCAGATGCTTGATCTAGAGGCTATTGCCCATCATAAAGGTTCTGCTTTCGGGCATATCGGACAAGAGGAGCAGCCGACAACTGAGCAGTTTGAAAATAATCTGTATGAAGTCTGGAAGAGTTTTGATCTAAGAAAAACAGTATGGTTGGAAGACGAAAGCAGATCTATTGGGAGAGTGAGTATTCCAGAGCCATTGTTTAATAGAATGCGAAGCAGTTTTGTGATTTTTATTGATTTAAGTATTGAGGAAAGAGCAAAAAGACTGGTGAAAGAGTATGCAGAGTTTGAACCTGAGAGCCTCGAAAGTGCTGTCTTGCGGATAAGTAAAAGACTTGGGGGGCAAAATGTAAAAGATGCACTACAGGCTATCAAAATGAAAGACTTTTCCAAAGCAGCATCAATAACACTCCTCTATTATGATAAAGCATACCTGAATGGATTGGAAAAACGCAGTAGTGAAAATGTTTTTAAATTGCCATTAGAAGAGGATAATCCTGAGAGAAATGCTCTATTGGTGAGAGAGTTTTATGCAGCTTCAATTCTTAATGTTGATAAAAAATGAAGTGAAACCTTGTGATTTCTGATTTTATTTTACTACTTTAGCGACGAATCAAAAAAACAGCCATCATGGATAATCTTTCTGCATCAACAATTGTTATGGTTCTTTTTGGAGTATTAATTACTGTTTTTATTTTAGTAGTAGTTTTTTATAAGCCACCAAGACAGCTAAAAGTTAATAGTAATTTTAAATCTGGTAGTGGTGATAATAACTCGCTACTGGAAGTGGAAATTAAAAATGTTGGCAAAACCAGGGAGAAAATCATGCCTCCGTATTTGAAATTTTCTTCAGGTTTTAGTACAAAGAAATACCAGGTTGGAAAAGAATCTGTTAACTGTAAATTTCCCAGAGTAATAAAGCCCGGTGAAAGGATGGTTTGTGAGATTGATTTAAGCCAATACAAGAAATCCTTGGAAAAGGATGACTTTAAGGCGACACACCTAATGGTGGTTGTTGATGATATGGTTGGAATGGAATTCAAATCAGAGTCACTTGAAGTGTAGTGTTTAATGTGGAAAACTTTTTCAAACCTTCTCTCCACAGCAGTAATCTCCTGATGATTATTAAGTAGTTTTGCCATTCAATTTTTATTAATAATGGCGAGAGATTTTTTAGATGATTTAAATAAAGTGCAACGGCAGGCTGTGGAAGCTGTTGAAGGGCCTGTAATGATAATTGCCGGTGCCGGTTCGGGGAAAACACGAGTTCTTACCTATAGGGTTGCCAACCTGCTCAGGCTTGGTGTTGACCCGTTCAATATTCTGGCACTTACTTTTACAAACAAGGCTGCGCGTGAGATGAAAGAAAGGATTACCAGAATTGTTGGTAATACAGATGCAAGGAATGTCTGGATGGGAACTTTTCACTCTATTTTTGCACGTATCCTGCGTTTTGAAGGTGAGAGACTTGGCTATCCCT
>JAUVIX010000051.1 GCA_030592565.1 Chlorobiota bacterium | reverse complement strand
TGTCTTTTCTCAATTATGTCTACCTGTTAATGCGACAAGCGTCCACGCTTGTTATAAATAAAAACTACTTCACAACTACCTTCCTGGTCTCAACATAACCATCTTTCTCCATTTCAACAAAATAAAACCCCGGTGCTAAATCTGTGATTGCTATTCCTGACTGATATATTTGGTCAAAAGTTTTAACCACAACTCCTTGAGTATTCCTTATTTTAACACTGTGTCCTGCTATATTTGAAACCCTGAATTCACCAGCTGCCGGATTTGGATATATTTTGATATTGGATAGATTGTTATTCTCAACTCTTGTCATATTGTCAAGCCCTTCAATAAACAAACCGCTATCTCGACCTGCACTCATGCAGTCTGCTATTGCTATTTTAACATGATAGGTTTCATATGGCACAACTTTTACCCAGCCTGACATTGGAACGGTATAGCCGTCATATTCCAATATTGTTCCGTCTGTATTATCAATAAAATATTCACAGTTTGTGCAGGGGCCGCTGGTAAAATTCCCACAGAGTGCGTATCCATTATTAATGTTTGATAATGTTATGGGTAGATTATCTGTGTCGGGAACTGTAGTGATATTTAAATTTGAGTAATAACCACCAAGAGGGTTAGGCCCGGTGATAAGGATTGCGGCGCCATCGTTGTTATATATCCCGCTTATATTTTCATTATACTCCTCCGAGCCAAAGATATAATTAATCCGAAATGTGTCGGATACCGGGCAGAAGTCAAATTGCAAAACGGCTGCATCGTATGTTGAACTGCCACATATAGCAGTTAATGAGGGATCACCCCCCATATTGTTATTGACACTTGTATTGCAGGAACTGTTCGGCCCCGGTATCAGCTCACCTGAACCTGTAGTGAGAAAAATTCCGGAATTACTGTTTAAACCGATTGAGCTACCTCCTGTATATGTCCCACTAGCAATTGCCGCTCCTATATAATGAACATTGTCAATGATAATCTCTTCCCCGAGTATGGTTGTTATCAAATCATTTGGGGAAACTACCCAATTGATTTCTATCTGTGCATTCAAATTGAATGAAATGACTGAAAGAAAAATTGCAAGAGCAATTGTTTTTAAATTTGTTTTCATAATCTGTTTTTTTTTACTAATGAAACAAGCTTCCAAACTTGTTATCTTTGATTTTACCCAGTTAATGCGACAAGCGTCCACTCTTGTCATAAATAAAAACTACTTCACAACCACCTTCCTCGTCTCCAAATACCCATCCTTCCCCAATTCAATAAAATAAAACCCCGGTGCTAAATCTGTAATAGTTAACTCTGTTTGTTCAGCTATCCAGTAATGTTTAACGACAGCGCCCAATGAATTGCGAATTTTAATACTGCATTTGCTTAGATTTGATATTCTGAATTCATCGGAAGCAGGATTTGGATATATTTTTACATCAGAAAAGACCTGACTTTCAATACTTGTCAAAATATCCACAACCACAGTCCATTCTTTATCCGAAGTCCCGACCAGGGAATAAATAACAGGCTCTGTGAAATCAAGATGACTTGAGTCGCTGAACTGTTGAACAGTATCAATGTAAGCTTTTGTACACAACATCTTATCAAATGTGGCAACCAAATTTGTGACATCCGTACCTAGTGGGACTGAAAGAAGAACAGTACCCTCTGAAATGGTTCCGGTAATATCCTCTGTCAACTGCGGATTATTTTCCATTAGAAAGCTGAATGATTGAAAATCAGGAAAGCAGGTGCCACCCAGAAGCAATCCACTGTCAAAAATGTGATCACCAGCATCTGCAATAGCAATTTTAATATGATATGCTTCATTGGGAACCACATTTACCGCAGGCAGAAGAGTAGTGAAAGCGTCATATTCAAGATGTTCTCCGTTAGTATTATCGGTGAAATATTCACAGTGAGTACAGGGCCCGGTTGGAATTACACCGCAGACAGCCCATCCGTTATTGACATTATTTATTGCTACAGGGACAATAGGGTATCCGGGAATAGTTGCAATATTAAGGCTTGAATAAGCTCCTCCAAGTGGATTTGGTCCTGTAATAAGAATTGCAAAAACGTCATTGAAAGTACTTCCGACATATTCATTGTATTCTTCAGATCCGAAAATGTAGTTTAATCTGAAAGTATCTGTTTGAGCAATGAAATCAAACTGAAGTACGGCTGCATCATAAGTAGTAGTTCCGGCCATCATAGCCAGAATATCGTCACCAGGTAAGCCGTTATTTGTACCGGCAGAACAGTAACTATTGGGACCAGGTATTATATAACCTGCTCCCGATGTTAAAAATACTCCCGAACTAAACCCCAGATATGTCGAATCACTTTCCATAAAAGTTCCTCTGGCTATATCGGCCCCGTTATACTGAACATTGTCATAGGGTACATCAGGACTAAGAATCATCTCAACAAGCTCCTCCGGATCAACACCTGAGTTAATCTGGATTTGCGCATTTGAAGTAAATGACACAAAAGACAGGAGCATTAATACAATAGATGATACTGAATAATAGAATGTTTTCATTGTATGAAATCTTGATGGTTTTGCAAAGATAGTAAAATGATTGGTTTAAGCAAATATTAAAAAGCTGAAAACCGAAAAACAAAATAATTCTTACTTTTGAAAAAAAATAAAACATCCATGATTGATTTAAGACAAACAAGGTAATGATTAAAAGCTCCGTCCGCGTGTCGCCATAGCTTTAGCGGAGGCACAAGGAGCGATATGTTAGCCCCGACCTTCAGGTCGGGGAGTAAATGAAATAATACAAATAGTTTTGGCGGGATTTTTGAAGGCGTAGCCGAAAATCATGCCAAAACGGAATTAGTTAATATAGAGTCAGTTATAAAACTATAAGCAAATGAAAATAATTCAAACCCTTTTAATCCTTTTTGTACTTTCAACCGGCTTATCCGCACAGGTAAATGTCACGGAAAATAATATTGGTAAATTTGAATTTCGCCACCTCGGACCCTACCTTTGTGGTAGCTGGATAACGGAGATTGTCGTGCCACAGTCGGATGATTCAAAATACGATTATACTTTTTACGTGGGGGCAAGGAATGGAGGTATCTGGAAGACAGAAAATAATGGAATAACATTTTCCCAGATTTTTGACACAGTTGAAAGCCAGTCAATAGGAGCGCTTGCCATTGCGCCTTCTAATCCTGAGATTATTTGGGCAGGAACCGGTGAGGATTTTAATGCCAGAAGTTCGCAAAGTGGAACGGGCATATACAAATCAATGGATGGTGGTAAAACCTGGGAATTTAAAGGTCTTCCAGATTCGCACCATATATCGGTCATTTTAATCCATCCAGATAGTCCGGATATTATTTATGTCTCTGTGATGGGACATCTCTTTTCGTCGAATGAGGAGAGGGGAGTTTTTAAAAGTATGGATGGAGGAAACAGTTGGGAAAAGATATTTTATATTGACGAGAATACCGGAGTCATTGATATGGTGATAGATACTAAAAATCCTGATATTCTCTATGCCTCTGCTTATGAGAAATATCGTCTGCCATGGCATTTTGAGGCCGGAGGTAATAACAGTGGTGTATATAAAACAGTTGACGGCGGAAAAACATGGACGCATTTAACAAACGGACTTCCGGGCGGCAAGATAGGACGTATAGGTCTTGCAATTTACCAACAAAATCCTGACATTCTCTATTCTGTTTTTGAGATATTAAAGCCTTACATTCCTGATGGCACAGAGGAAGAGCAGGATATGCATATGAAGCCAGTTGGAGAGGTTATCTGGGGTGATGTTTATAAAACCATGAATGGTGGAAACAGTTGGGATAAAATGAATAATGACACAATTAATGTGTCTGATAAGGCTCCGTATTCATTCAATAAAATCTATATTGATTCACAAGACGATAATAATATTTATGTCCTCTCTATGTGGATGCCAAACTCTAATGATGGCGGGAAAACCTGGGCCGGCACTGACTGGAAACGGTCGGAGATAATGAATAATGTCTTTGGTGATTTCCGCACAATGTGGATCGATCCCAAAGACCCGAGGCATATGATGATTGGCAGTGATGGCGGGCTTTATGTCACCTGGGATAAAGGGAAAAATTCCGATCATCTATATAATATTCCGCTTGGAGAGGTTTATAATGTATCTGTTGATATGGAGGAGCCATATAATGTCTATGCCGGATTGCAGGATCACGAGGTATGGAAAGGGCCAATCAATAGTTGGAAAGGCGAGATATCGCTTGAAGACTGGTTCCTGATAGGTAGGTGGGATGGGATGTATTGCCCTGTTGACCAAACTGATAGCAGGTGGTTTTACGCAACAACTCAGTTTGGAGCTCATCTGCGCGTTGATCAAAAAAATGGCACAAGAAAAAGTATTGAGCCCAAAGCACCCAAGGGAGATCCAAAATATCGGTTTCCGTGGGATCCTCCAATAATTATTTCATCTCACAATTCCGGAATCCTTTACACAGGAGCTCAGATGCTGCTTCAGTCACTCGACAGAGGAGATACATGGCAAGAGCTTAGTCCGGACCTGACAACAAACGACTCCATGAAGATTGCAGGGAAAGGTCATATGATGTACTGTACAATTACCTCAATCTCAGAATCACCTAAGAAAGCAGGTGTTATCTGGGTCGGAACTGACGATGGAAAAGTTCATGTTACACCTGATTTCGGGAAAACCTGGAAAGAGGTTACTCAAACCCTGACAGAGGCAGGTGTTCCGGCTGACAGGTGGGTTACGCGGGTGCTGGCATCCAACTTTAGCGATAGCACAGCATACATCTGCAAATCTGGGTTTAAATTTGATGATTTCAAACCATACATCTTTAAAACAACAGATATGGGAGACACATGGACAGACATTTCAAACAACCTTCCGGATCAGCCCATAAATGTTGTTATTGAAGATTTTAAAAATCCACAGCTGCTTTTCATTGGAAATGACAATGGAATATATTTCACTCTTGACGGAGGATCGAACTGGCAACGGATGGAAGGAAACATGCCGTTTGTTCCTGTAAAAGATATGGTTATCCATCCACGTGAAAATGATCTTGTTGCCGGGACTTATGGCAGAGGCCTTATGATCACCAATATAAATGTCTTGCAACAGATGACACCTGAAGTCATTAATAGTGATATTTTCTTTTTTGACATTCAGCCAAACGCGGTGAGGAATGTGTCGGATGCAGCTTATTGGGGAAACAACAGACTTATGGGAGACAAACATCTGTTTACACGCAATGAACCAAACGGACTCAGGTTTGATTATTATCTGAAAAAGGAATTGAAAAATGAGCCGGAGTTTCTGATATACAATATAACCGGTCAGGCTATTGATACACTGCAAGGAGCAACAGAAGCGGGACTTAACACAGTTTTTTGGCACACCTGGGATGAACAGCCCGGTACGTACAAAGTCGTGCTAAAAGATGGCAAACAGGAAATCATAAAGTTCGGTATATTAAAGCCGCGCATTATCTACCCTGTGCTGAATTATCGGGAATAATTAAGAGGTGCAAGAAAAATTTTGTTTGCTTTCACTTATTGAGACAGCGCCCACACTATCAGTACTATGTGAAGTTTTTTTATTACCAGCTTGATCCAATATGAATATTTATCCATCACAATATAGAACCTCGCGTCAACAAAAAAACTATTTTTACAGCCAAATATATGAGTCTATCTAAATTCGGTAAATAGATTTTAATTCGGTTAAAAATCTTACATGCATCCATAATGAAAAGGAGAATACTAAAAATAATTCTAATTACTTTCATCTCTGTAATTGTGTTAATAATGGTTTTAATTCCTGTTATTACCAAAAAGACAATTATTAGTAATAGCAAAAAGTGGTTTGGAAGGCAGGTTTCCCTCGAAAGTCTGAAAGTTAATTATTTCACAGGAACAGTAAAGATATTTGATTTTAAAATGTATGAAGCTAATGACTCTGATATTTTCGTATCGTTTGACACACTGATTTTTGATACGGAACCATACCAGCTTTTCAGCAATGAATTTGTAATAGAAGAAATTTATCTTGAAGGCTTGCACACCAATATAATCCTCTACGATTCGACCTTTAATTTTGATGATTTGATTGAATTTCATCTTAACAATAAAAATAACTCAAACAGGGATACAACTGCCAGCGAACCGCTTCATTTTCAAATTTCAAATATTGAAATTAATAAGTCAAACATTCTTTTTGAAGATAGAAAAATTGATAAGATATTACAAATGAAAGACCTTTCCTTTTTTATACCATACATTGGATGGAATCAGGAGGATGCAAGTGAAGCAGGGGTGCATTTTTCATTTGATAAAGGTGGATATTTTGATTCTTTTCTTCATATTGATCCTACTTATGGAGATTTTGATGCCAGAGTAACAATAAATAAACTATATCTTGAACCTTTTGATAAATATGCTTTTGAGCATGTAAACATAAACTCAATAAATGGTATTCTAAACACAGAAATAAATCTTGAGGGTAATATTTTCAAACCGGAGGCCATTACAGCTTCAGCTAGTATTGATGTTCTGAACTTAGAAATTGCTGACAGTATCAATAAGAAAGTTCTGGCAACAGATAAATTTCACTGCATTATCAGCAAGGCAGACCCTGCAAATATGCAGATTGTTATTGATACACTTGCACTGATCAAACCATATATCTATTTTGAATTGAGTGATTCAACAAATAATATTTCAGAAATTCTAAATATTAATCTCAGGAATAGTGATTCTGCTAATATTGCAAAGAATCAAGAAGCTCCACAAGATACTGACACAACCCGCACTTTATTTTACAAGGTAAACTTATTTATCATTCAGGACGGTATTGTTGATTATTCCGATAACTTAACAGATGAAACTTTCAACTATCATTTAAGTAATATCGAAATAAACTCTGACAGTATTAGCAGTACGTCAAAATGGATTGATATTTATTCGAAAATGCTTTTAAATAATAGAGGAACACTTTATGCTGACCTGGGTTTTAACCCTGCAAACCCAATGGATATGAACCTGGATTTTACAATTAAGGATTTCCTGCTACCCGACTTAAATATCTACACGAATTATTATATGGGTCACGCCATTGTTAATGGGGATATGTATTACCACTCAAAAACAGAAATCAATAATGGCCTGATACACAGCGAAAACTCCCTTGTAATTCAAAATGCCACACTTGATAATACAGAGAAAGGATTATATAGTTTACCACTCAAGTTTGCTTTCTTCCTTCTGAAAGATAAGGACGGTGTGATTAATCTTGATGTTCCTGTTCGGGGTGACCTGAATGACCCTAAACTTAGTTTTGGAAAGATCATCTGGAATACTTTCAAAAACCTGATTGTAAAAGCAGCGGCAGCTCCCGGAAAATTACTTGCAGGATTAGTCAATGGTGACCCAAAGCAATTGGAAGCTATTGAGTTTAATTATCTGGATACTGCTTTAATGAGTAATCAGCAAAAACAACTGGATTTACTTCTAGAACTCGAACAGAAAAAGAGAGACCTGAAAATAGACCTGGTTTATTTCAATGACATTGATAAGCAGAAAGAGGCGATTGCAGAAAATGAAGCAGGAAAACTGTATTACAAAAAAACCAAAAGAGATTATATTAAAGATAAAGAGGGATTTGAAACTTTTCTTTTGAAAAATGCAAATTCAGATTCCCTTGACTATCAAAATGCCTGTCTGCTGCTTGCCACTCCACAGCTCGTTGATTCGCTGACACTACTTTATAGTGAAACACGATTTTCAAACATAAGCGGTTATCTGCATTCTGTTAACGATTCCACTTATATAACTACTAAATATTCCGATCCTGGAGCTCCTGAAAATGTGGGCATAAGTCCGGTTTTTAAAATCGAATATTCTATGATTGATGAAATTATTGATGAATAAAAAATTATTGTACTTTTGCAAGATCATATTCTTTTGATAAAGAATGTTTAATATGGAATTTTTATTCACAAATATCAAACTTTACGACCATTCCGGCCGAAAACTTTTCGAATGCTGGATATGGTGATGCCTTTGCTGAATTTCCTTTTTTCTTTTTTGATTTCCAATATCTGATATTGTGATTTCAGCGTTTTTCCATTGCAATTTATTTTTTAGATAACTGTAAAATAATGTCAAAAATAGGCATCATATTCAATATACAGCGTTTTTCGGTAAATGATGGGCCGGGAATCAGAACTACGGTCTTTATGAAGGGCTGTCCTCTGTCGTGCTGGTGGTGTCATAATCCCGAAAGCAGGCAATTTGGGAAGCAACTTATCAAAGGCAGGCAGATGGGAGAAGATTTTACTACTGACCAGATTCTTAATGAAATAGAAAAAGACAGGATTTTCTTTGACGAATCAGGAGGAGGAGTGACTTTTTCAGGTGGTGAACCTTTGGCACAGTCAGATTTTCTTATCAAAATGCTGGACATTTGCAAGGAAGAAGGAATTAATACTGCTGTTGACACCACGGGATATGCAGGTCTTGACCTAATAAAAAAGATTGGAACAAGGGCAGACCTGGTTTTATACGACCTGAAGCTTATGGACCCTGTTGAACATCTGAAATATACAGGTGTGTCAAATTCCGAAATTCTCGAAAATTTGGATTATTTTCTAAAAAACGGTTCAAGAGTAATAATTCGCGTCCCCCTGATTCCGGGTATTACAGCCACCGAAGAAAATATTGGCAGGATGCTGAAATTCTTATCTGGATATAAAAACAGACCGGAAATCAATCTGTTGCCATACCATCGCATTGCTGAAGGAAAATATGGAAAGTACGGATTAATATATAAGATGCAGGGCGTAAAAGAGTTAACAAATGAAGAAATAGCAGAGTATAAAGTGTTTTTTGAAGAAACAGGGTATAAAGTTAAGATTGGAGGGTGAAGGAATTGGAAAAATGGAAAGGTGGAATGTTGGAATGGAGCCCCTCCTGTAAGGTTTACTGCCGGCCACGAGCGCAAGAGAAACCTTTCAGGTATTTAAGAAGCGATAAGGTTATTGTTGGAACAATGAAAATGACGCTACTGTAAGGTTTTCTGCCGGCCACGAGCGCAAGAGAAACCTTGCAGGTGTATATAATTGATATTCAATAGCCCCGTGCTTTAGCGCGGGGGTAAAAAGTAGAAAATATTGCGTTTTGGCGGGATTTTTGCCTCGCAGAGCAAAAATCGTGACAAAATGTTTAATACAATAATTAAAATATATTTTTGGTTTTATCTAATAGGGGAAATTGAACATTAAAAAATAAGATATGAACGAAAGAATAAACAAACTCAGACAACAAAGCACAAGTAAAAAGCCATTCATATCAACCGAACGCGCACAACTTGTAACGGAATTTTATAAAAGCGATGAAGCCCAAATGGTTAGTATTCCGGTTAAAAGGGCGATGACTTTCAGGTATATTCTCACAAACAAAAAAATTCATATTAATAATGGTGAGCTTATTGTTGGTGAGCGTGGCCCTGAGCCCCAGGCTACACCAACCTATCCTGAAATAACTTTGCATTCAATTGATGATTTGAAAATTCTTGATGCAAGAAAAAAAATATCATTTAGCTCTGATGATAAGACCAAAGAGATTTATAAAAAGGAGATAATTCCTTTCTGGGAAGGCAAAACCATTCGTGATAAGCTATTTGCAGAATTACCAGAAGAGTGGAAAGAGGCTTACAGCGCAGGCGTTTTTACCGAGTTTCAGGAGCAGCGTGCTCCGGGGCATACAGTACTGGGTGATAAAATTTACAAAAAGGGATTCCTTGACATCATTAAAGAGATTGAAGATGAAATTGAAAGTCTTGATTTTTATAACGACCCTGATGCATTCGATAAGCGAGAAGAGTTAAAGGCAATGAAGATTGCTGCCCAATCCCTGATTACCTTTGCAGAAAGATACTCAAAAACATTGACCGGTATGGCTGAAAAGGAGAATGATTCTTCGCGCAAAGCCGAACTGGAACATATGGCCTCAATTTGCAAACGTGTCCCTGCAAACAAGCCTGAAACATTTTGGGAAGCTCTCCAATATTACTGGTTTGTCCACGTGGGTGTTATTACCGAAGTAAATCCCTGGGACTCATTCAATCCCGGACGCCTTGACCAGCATCTCCTGCCATTCTATAAAAAAGGCCTTGAAGATGGGACTCTGACAAAAGAGAGGGCAAAAGAGATTCTCCAGTCATTCTGGATAAAATTCAACAATCATCCTGCTCCGCCTAAAATCGGTGTAACTGCAAAGGAGAGTAATACATACACTGACTTTGCCTTGATAAACCTTGGTGGAGTAAAAGAAGATGGCTTGGATGCTGTTAATGAAGTTACTTATCTGCTTCTTGATGTGATTGAGGAGATGAGGCTGTTGCAGCCAAGTTCTATGATACAGGTAAGTAAGAAAAATCCTGATCAGTTCATAAAACGCACGTTAAAAATTTTGAAAACAGGTTACGGACAACCTTCTGTTTTTAACACCGATGCTATTATTCAGGAGATGATTCGTGTGGGTAAGTCAATTGAAGATGCCAGAAACGGTGGAGCCAGCGGTTGTGTAGAGACAGGTGCTTTCGGGAAAGAGGCTTATATTCTGACAGGCTATTTTAACATTCCGAAGGTTCTTGAAATTACACTCAATAACGGTGTTGATCCAAGGACAGGTAAGAAAACAGGTATTGAAACGGGAGACCCTGTGAATTTCAAATCCTTTGATGAGCTGATGTCGGCATTTGAGAAACAGATGAACTATTTTCTGGATATTAAGATAAAGGGAAATAATATTATTGATCGGATTTTCGCCCGCTATATGCCGGTTCCATTTCTTTCGATTCTTATTGACGACTGTATTTCAAACGGTAAAGATTATAACAATGGTGGCGCAAGATACAACACAAGCTACATTCAGGGTGTCGGGCTGGGAAGTATTACCGATGAACTTACAGCACTAAAATATCATGTTTTTGAAAACAAAACCGTTTCAATGGAAGGAATGCTGGATGCAATAAATATGAATTTTAAGGATTACGAAGAATTCAGAAACCTCTTGGTTGACGAAACACCTAAATATGGTAATGATGACAATTATGCTGATGATATTACAAGACAGGTTTTTGAAATTTACTACAATGCTATCGACGGAAGACCAACCGCAAGGGGAGGGCATCACCGGGTTAACCTGCTCCCAACCACCTGCCATGTCTATTTTGGAAGCGTCATAGGAGCTATGCCTGACGGGCGAAAAGCATCTGTGCCATTGTCTGAAGGTATTTCGCCTGTTCAGGGAGCAGATAGAAACGGTCCAACGGCTGTTATCAAATCGGCAGCTAAAATTGACCATCTCAGGACAGGCGGTACATTGCTGAATCAGAAGTTCACCCCATCATTTCTTGAAGATGACCAGGGTATTGAACATGTGATGCACCTGATACGCTCATATTTCCGTATGGACGGACATCATATCCAGTTAAACGTGGTTACTGCCGATACATTGAAAAAAGCAAAAAAGCATCCTGAAAAATACCGCGATCTAATAGTTAGGGTTGCAGGTTACAGCGACTATTTTGTTGACCTGACCGACGAGCTGCAGGATGAGATAATCAGAAGGACTGAACAATCGGGGGTTTAGTTTCCTGATGATATAGGCAATCTGAATAGGGGCAATTTAGCGTTCTGTTTCTTCTTTTTAGTTTCTATTTTCTTGTATATTATTCTATCTCAATTTTATTAATTTCTTTCATTAATATATCAGTTTCTGAAAGAGCAACAATAATTTTTTGATAATGTAAAATGTCATCAAAATTCAGGGTTCTTCCTTTGCGGTCTTTTAGCCATTTCTGGGCTGGCTGATAACCACCAATGTAAAACTCCCAGGCTATCAGCGGAATATTATCAAAATATTGTTCAGCGTTTATCCAAATTCTGCCAAGGGGACTGCCAAGGGGGCATGCCACTTTGGTTAGTTCCCAATCTTTTTTCCCGATTTTTGTTGTAATAGTATTGTCGCCATCAATAGGATAACCTGTAATGTATTCTTCTACTTTTGGACTTTCCAATAAATGAATTTGCCTTATTTCTCCACCTAATTTTACCAATTGCCAAAATGTTTCTTTGTTTTTTGGATATGGAATTCTCGGAAAATCTATTTTTAAAAATTCTTTGTATTTCTCTCTGTAAGCAGGTGAGTGCAATACTGCGTATATGTAATCTAATATATCTATTGGGGCAAATACATCAAGCTCCCCTCCTAAATTAGGAGGGGTGTCAGCTTTAGCTGACGGGGTGGTCTGTTTACACCACCCAAACTCTTTTTTAATTGCATTTAAAACGGCTTCCGGGTAATCAAAAACTAATATATTTTCAAATCTTAAAACTTTTATGCCTGTGTTTTGTAGAAACAAGTCTCTTTCATAATCATATTCTGCCTGGGTAACTTCAAAATGTCCTTGCCCGTCTAACTCTATGGCCAGCTTTTCACTTGGACAATAGAAATCTAAAATGTAGTTAGCTACACTATGCTGTCTTCTGAATTTTCTACCTTCTAACTGTTTCTTCTGAAGCATTTTCCACAGTGCAGCTTCTGCAGGTGTAAGATTGTTGCGGAGTTTTTTTCTGAATGTTTTTAGATGGGGAAGGTTATTTATTTTCTGACCTCCCCGTCCTTCGGACACCCCTCCTAATTTAGGAGGGGAGCTTTTTTCAGGAATAAAAGCGATATCCAACTTTTTAGCAATTTGTTCTGCAATTTCTGTGTTTAAATTGGGTTTGCGGCTTTGCACTAAGCTTGTTGAAGTGCCATTTGCTGTAAAAATACCATCAGCTTCTTGATTGAGGTAGAGATAAAGAGGGAATGTCATACCACCACCTCTATAATATAAATTAAAATCTGTTAGACTTTTTGTTACAAAACATAAATTCCAAGGCATTGTGCCAACAACCTGACCTTGCCTTCCTATAACTAACCCCACATTTTCACCTTTAAGGAAATGTTGCATTACTTCTGTTCTTGGATAGCAGTGGAAACCTTTTGACTTTCCTGTATAATATGTCCATTGACTATCAAAAGGTCTATAGCATACTTCTGTAAAAGCTCCTTTTTCAGTATAATTAGCACTTAAATCTTTTTTTGCAAAATTAACTTGCCAATCTCTTACGTCTTTACCTAAGTTAAATCGTATTCTTGCCTCTTCATCTTCTAATGACAAAAATTCATCAATTGTGTTTTCTACTTCTTCTTTAGAATTGTGAATTGTAAATTTGTCACGTGCAGTTACAATCCCTACGCTATTTAAAACAAATAAATCATTAATCGAGAATCCCTTTAAATAATCTTCTTCTACCGCAAAATCTTTTTGCACCATAAAATAATTTGGTGCTTTATTTAGTAATTCAACATAAGGTATTGAGCTAATACTATTGTCCCAAAGAAATTGATATTTATTTTCTCGTTTGCCATAAAGATCATAATGAAACACTATACCTAACTCACTTTTTTTCTTTTTACCTGTTTTAATAAAAATATTGATAGAAACACCTTGCATTATATCAAATACATTAACATCTGGCGAACCATCAGGACTAACTTCTTTCTTTTTTACTATTTCCGTGTAAATCAATGGTGTAAATTTTATCGTAAGTTTTTAGCAAGTTCCAACGCATACCTCTAAAAGTTGGATTATCTAAAAAACCGTGAGGATTAATAAATGCTAAAATTCCTTCGCCATTTTTTTCTATGAAATATTGTCCGTAGCGTAAAAACTTTACATAATCATCATTAATCCATTTTGGATTACGTTCCTTTAATTTTTCTTTTCCGCCCGGTTCCTTTTTATAATCCTCCATAAGGTTCATTATCCATTCACCTTTATTTGCACTTTCGCCAGAATAAGGAGGATTTCCAATAACACACATCACAGGTGTATCACGTTTTATATGGTTGGCTTCGTTTGCTTCGGTACTTAACCAATTTGAGAACAAAGTCCCGGTATCGGGGTGGTGTTCTTCAAGCGAGTTTGTAAGATAAATATTAAACCTTTGGTTTTTTAAGTCTCCCCTTTGGGGAGATTTAGAGGGGTCGTAGCCGGTTTCGCGCAAAAGCATATCTAATTTAAGATGTGCCATTGAGTAAGAAGCCATTAAAAGTTCAAAACCGTTTAAAC
>JAUVIX010000188.1 GCA_030592565.1 Chlorobiota bacterium | reverse complement strand
TTGAATATGTAATTTATCAGATATTTATCGGTATCAGCGAAAACATCATATTCAACATAGTCATTCTTTAGAAGATTTGTCTGAGCAGAAGCGAGACAGGAAAAATTTGTCAGAATAGTAAATAAAAATAATTTCCTAAGATGTTTCTTCACCATTCTTTCAAAACGGCAGATGGTAGAAGATATTTTATTTATTCAGGATATCGTGAAGGAAATCTTTTTGTCTGAATTTATATGTAAGCCCCAGAGAGAAAAAGATATATTTATCATTTTTCCAAGAAACCCTACCGTCCAGTTTGTCGCTTTGGATAAACCTTGAGGATACTTCAAGTTCAATGTTTAGTTTTTCATTGATCTTGTAATTGACACCTCCACCAAGAGGAAACATTATATCTGTTTCGGGTGAATCTTTTTCAGGATCAGTACCGTTTGCGTCAGGATCGCCTTCCACTATTTTATAACCATATCCGTTGACAACCTTCCCGTTAGGGTCCATATAAAGAACTCTGTAGCTTATGAATCCTACACCTGCAAAGGCATATGGGCGGAATTTCTCAAATTTAAAGTTACTGTTGGGCCATCTGTTAAGAATAACCTGAAAATTGATCATTCCTTCAAAATAGTCATTGTCAAAAGTATATCCTTTTCTCTCACCTTGTAATCCTCCAAGGTTGAACTGAGCCTTAACTCCTCCGTTAATTATACCGTTTGATAGTACTTGTTTGTTTACAGCAATTCCATAAACTCCTGGGAAAGTTATATTATTGGAAACGTCAATGTCTCCACGGAATATTGACATTCCAATCTGACCTGTTACAGACCAGTTATCTTTCCACGAAATAGGATTGATGACATAATAATGGCCATTTCCTTTGGGAACCATATCTTTAACCTTATATTCCATTTTCCAGCTTTCGGTGTTGAAGGCTATTAAAGAGAATACAATGTAATTGTTGTCCAGATTATCTTTTATTACTACCTTGGCTTTTTCGCTGTCACGAATAAACTTATATGTAGCTGCCATCACATGGTTATTCCCATTCGGATCATATCCATCCTTAACCATATTAAAGGCTTTTTTAATTCCAGATGTGAAATTATGCTCACCTTCCAGATAAGCAACACTAGTACAATGCAGAGATTTTAATTGTGCTTCGGTAAGAATAATTGATTTGGGTTTTACATCAACATTCCCTGAATAAATAAGCATTGTGACATTATATGTTTCATCAATACGTTCTCTTCTATTCAGCAATATCTTAAATGATTTCACATATTGGTTTAATCGTTCCGGATTAAAATGGACATCAGCAGCATCAAAGGTGAGTACAATCCTGTTAAGCGCATTTGAATAGTCATCTTGTGGCATAGCAGTAGCCAGAGTATCCTGGTTTTCGTTCAGCACTTCTGTTTTAATAACCGCAACAGCAGGCACAACTGCCAGGGTTTTATATGTAGTGTCCTCTGCCGTAATAATTCCTGACCTCTCTGTTCCGATATAGACTGTGTGGTTACTAACTGTCATACATGTTATTTCATCATCTGGAATTGGTGAGTTTTGGAAATCAAATACTTTCCATTCTGCATCATCAAATATGTTTAAACCACCGATGTATGTCCCGATCCACTTTTTATTGTCGCTGTCAATTACAATCGGTCTGATATTATCATCAGCCAAATCTGAATTTTCGTTATTGAGTGTGATCCAGAAAACATCATTAAATAGACCAATACCACCGCCACCGGTTCCGATCCATTTCGAGTTATCTTCTCCGATTGCTATTGAATAGATGTAATCATTTGGCAATTTTGAGTTACTTTCGGTGAATATTTTCCAGTTTTCACCATCGAATGAAGCTAATCCGCCACCCTGTGTTCCAATCCATTTTACACCATTTGTATCTTCGGCTATTGCAACAATTTTGTTTGAAAGCAGACCTGAGTTATCTTCATTATAAACATCCCAGCTTTCACCGTCGAATTTTGCAAGGCCACCAAAGTATGTTCCAACCCATACATTGTTATTATTATCGCAATAAATCGACATGACAACATTTGAGGGTAATCCCGAGTTTGATGTCTTGTATATTGTCCAATCTGTTCCGTCAAATTTCACTAATCCGCCACCATCAGTGCCTATCCATTTTACATTATTCTTGTCAATTGCAAGCGCATTGATATAGTTGTGAGGTAAATCGGAATTATCAGTATTGTAAATAGTCCAGTTTCCATTTTGAAAAGAAGCAACTCCGCCCATATATGTTCCAATCCATAAACCACCTGCAGAATCAATAGTAATGCACTTTACCGATTCATTTGGTAGCTCTGAATTTGAGGCATCAAATTTTCCCCATTGAATTTGCTGAGCGAAAGCAAACTGAAATGATAACAGGAACAGAATTATTGAGTATCTATACATTTGTCTTTGATTCTATAACACAATTCAGTACATTAGTACGGCATTTGGTTTTTTATGTTACTACATTTATGTAAAAAACGCTATAATTTTTAGTGTTTTTTGGGTGCCGATAGCGTTGTATCTATTGTAAATATTGGTCATGAAGCCATTTATGTAATTTTTCCCAAAATGAGAATTATTATTTTACAACAATTTTTCTTAGATGTTTCTCCTCATTAATAACAATTCTACATAAATATAGTCCGGGTTTTACAAATGTCCCTGAATCAGTTTTTCTGTCCCAGATAAAGTGCAGTAATTCAGATTGATAGCTCTTGTTATTGGCCAGAGTTCTTATTCTCTCTCCGGTCAAATCAAATATCTCTACTGAAATTTCAGATTCTTTTTTAAGAGAAATTGTAATAGTTGTTTTATTATTGAACGGATTTGGGGAGATATTAACATCTGAAGAATTTTGAACATTTGTTATCCCTGTAACTGTATCAACATAAATGTAATCTTCTTTTATTGCCGTATCAGTAGCTGTTCCGTTACCAATAATGAGCTTAACTGTAAAATTACCGCCATTCTCATAAGTCCAAGCAGGATTTTGATCCCAGGAGTCAACTGTGCCGTCATTTTCAAAGTCCCATTGCCAGGATGTGATATTACCTGCAGAGAGATCGGTAAACTGTACTTCAAGGGGAGCATTACCGGTTGTCGGGTCTGCTTCAAAATTAGCCATTAGCATTAAGCTGTTTATCCCACCAGAAAAACAAGTCAACTTCCCGTTTCTGCCACCGACAACCATTTCCATTGAGCCGTCTCCTGTAATGTCGGGTATTGCGGCTATTGCATCGATAGCTTCTCCATAATATACTGATTGCAATTCTGCTCCTGTAACTCCATCTAAAAAATAACCACGGTTATTTGTATAGAGAGTTCCGACAATCAGATCATTTATTCCGTCTCCTGTTATGTCGGCAATTCGGTCTATATTCCAGGTCATGTCAGACAAAGATTGCAGCCAGATGTTCTGGCCGTTATATCCGTTGAAAACTACGGCGCTTGTTCCGCTTTGTGCAATGGCTATGTCAGCATATCCGTCACCGTTCACATCATCAAGTCTTTCAAATCTCAGGATAATCTTGTTTCCAATAGAGCCGGAGGACTGAACATTTCCGTTGGTTGCATCAAGCAAATAGAAATTCCCAGAAAAATCTCCAGCAGCAACATCTTTGAATCCATCGCCATTAATGTCATCAAGCTGCTCTAATGCCCAAACTGATGTTCCTCCGGTATTAAAACTCCATACAATATTTCCGTTATCTCCATTTATTCCGTAAACAATGCCTTGTGTTTCATTGTTGTCAGACGCTCCACCGATAACATCGGGTTTTCCGTCGCCTGTAAAATCTTCAACTCCAATAACAGCAAAATTAGGGCCGTCGGTATAGGTGTCCCAGATAGGAGTTCCAGAAAGTCCGTCAAGACAGAAAATGCGTTTTGGACCTGTATTACTCCCATCGTTTCCTGTTGAAGCAAGCACATCGGGGAATCCGTCGTCATTATAGTCAAAATCTGCGCAAACCTGGTAAACCCAACCACCATCACCGTAAACATGTGTGTCGTATAACCAAACCAGACTACCTGTCTCTCCTGATATTGCTTTTATTGCCCTTACTCCCCAGGCCAGGCCAACTATTACATCATCGTAACCGTCGTTATTTATATCTGAAATTGAAGTGATTCCATTTTGAGAATATACTGTTCCTGCTTCATTTTCCCACAATACATCTGCTAATCCGCTTGAATTGCCGTTAAAACATCTGACAAAGCCATCTTCAGAGCAGGCGATGACATCGGCAACACCATCGCTGTTAATGTCTGGAATATATGTAATTGCCTTAAAGCTGTTGTCGTACCCCCCCGTAATGGTATAATTCCAGAATTCTTCTCCAATTGGGTAATCTTGTTCGATTCCGGTTCCTGACAGGGAAATTGATACAGGATCCTGCGATGGGTCGTTATGTGAAATTATTGCTGTTGCAGAGAGATTTCCCTGCTCACCAGGATTAAACCAAAATCCTATATGAACTGTTTGCAATACATATATATTAAAAGGAAATGAAATGCCGGAGGCTAAATAAAAGTTTTCGTCATAAAGCTCTATCCCCGATATTTCAAGAGGTTGACTGCCGTTATTTTCTATATTTAAATACCATCTTGTTGTCGCATTCATCCTAACATTTCCATAATCATGGCTTGTAGCTGAAACATTGATATGTGGACCGTTGAAAACAGCATTACCTTCAAGGGTTAGTTCAACCTGGGGATTTAATACATCATTCGATTCGATAGTAGCAATTGTATTTAATGGGCCGGGTTCAGTTGGTTTATAAATTATAGGAATATTAATACTGCCTCCTGACGCAATTGTTTGTGGGAATGTTGTATAATAAAAAACAGGAACTGCGTTTTGAATTATTAGATTTGTAAGTATCAGGTCAGTTGTTCCTGTATTTTGAATAGTACAACTCCAGGTTGCGGAGTCTCCAATGGCAATATCTCCATAATTATTATATGTAATTGGAACATTTATTTGAGGATTTCCAGTGCCACTAAGATCAACTTTGTATAATGTACTATTGATTCCCGTACCACCATCAATGTACCACAGATATTGACCGTCGTGAACAACTCCTGCCGGTTTAATGTTTTCACTTTCGTGACTTTCGAGAATATTTCCTGACTGGTCAACTTTGTATAGCATATCTGCGTAGAAATCGGCAACCCAAATATCAGAACCTTCAAGGCATAAATCCCAGGGTTGCTCATTAGGAGCTGTAAATTGTGATAAAACGGCTCCGGTATTATCAATTTTATAAATTGTCCCGGGATCAGGATAGTATGTAGCTACCCAAAAGTCACCGTTATCGTAAGCTATTCCCGACATATAATGATCAGGAAGGTCAAACTGTGACAGAATGGTGCCGTATAAGTCTAATTGCATTGCATAAGCAGGAACGGATGGGCTTGTGACATGGTCGGTAATATAGAGGGTAGCTCCGTCCCAGGTCATTCCAAAACAGTCGTTAATCTGGGAATTAACAAACAGTAGTTCACTGTTTCCTGTTGAAGGATCAAATTTATAAACGTGGTCGCCTTCCGAACCATAAATCCCAAAGTAGAAAAATGTACCGTCATATGCTAGCCCTGAGGCTTTCCCTGGAATGGAATAGGTTGAAAGAATTGTCCAGTCCTTTGCGGGTTGAGAATAAAGGTTACCCGCAAATAAGATGAAGAAAGAGAATGCAATAGGTGATAGTTTTAATTTTAATGTACGTGCCATAATTATTATTTTGTTAAAAAGTATTTACAACAGAACTGTTGTTTTTACACCACTAAATTACTAAAAGTTTGTAATTTTGAAGACTTTTTATATTAAATATTTTAATCAGGGATGGAAAATTTTATTGTTTCGGCGAGGAAGTACAGGCCTCAGACGTTTGATAGTGTGGTAGGGCAGCAGTCAATAACCAATACACTGAAAAATGCCATATTGAACAATCATCTTGCTCAGGCTTTTTTGTTTTGCGGGCCGCGAGGTGTTGGTAAGACGACCTGTGCCCGTATTTTTGCCAAAACGATTAACTGCGAAAATATTTCACCCGAGGGAGAAGCCTGTGACAAATGCGAATCCTGTATTTCGTTTAATGAATCGGTATCTTTTAATATTCATGAGCTGGATGCAGCTTCAAATAATTCGGTTGATGATATCCGAAATCTTGTTGATCAGGTAAGAATACCCCCTCAGGTCGGGAACTATAAAGTCTATATTATTGATGAGGTTCATATGCTTTCTCAAGCTGCTTTCAATGCTTTTTTGAAAACACTTGAAGAACCGCCGGCCTATGCCAAGTTTATTCTTGCTACAACCGAGAAACATAAAATAATTCCCACAATTCTTTCACGTTGTCAGATTTATGATTTCAAAAGGATAACTGTTGAAGATATTGCAAGTCATTTGGCGTATGTTGCTGAACAGGAGGGTATAACAGCCGAATCTGACGCCCTGCATATTATCGCTCAAAAGGCAGATGGCGCCCTCAGGGATGCCCTTTCAATTTTTGATCAGATTGTCAGCTTTGGCGGAAAGCATATCACATACAAAAAGGTAATAGAAAGCCTTAATGTTCTTGATTATGATTATTATTTCAGGATAACTGATTCCGTTGTCAATGGTAATGTGAGAGATACCTTGCTTATAATAAATGAAATCATTGATAATGGGTTCGACGGACAACATTTTATTATTGGCTTTGGTGAACATCTGAGAAACCTTCTTGTCTGTAAGGATGAGATTACAATAAAATTACTTGAAGTTGGAGAGAATATAAAAAACAGATATATAAAGCAGGCAAGGATATCTTCTGTTAACTTTCTTATTAAAGCATTGGACCTTAACACTAAATGCGACATAAACTATAAGGTTAGCAATAACAAAAAATTGCTTGTTGAGCTGGCCCTGATGCAGATGTGTTCACTTGCTACAACACCGCAGGAGCAGAAAAGCGAGCCTGTTCTTCCAGCAGCCAAAAAGCAGGATACACAATATAAGCCGCCACAGCCAAAACCTTCTAATGTTGTTAATGAGCCTGTTTCCAAACCAATAGCTAAAAAGAAACCTGTTTCAAGTGCGACTATTCCAGGTACGATCTCCATCTCAAAGCCTGCCGTTGAAGAAAAGGCAAATCAGGAGACCCCGGAAGACCTTAGCAAGAAGCCTGCTGATGAGTTTACTGCCGAAAGGTTTGAAAGTATCTGGAGCAGTTATGTAGGATCGGTTGTAAGAGATAAAAACTTTTATGCTACTTTATCAAAGCATAAACCGGAAATCAATGGTAATGTAATTCTATTGACTGTTGATAATAAGGTTC
>JAUVIX010000161.1 GCA_030592565.1 Chlorobiota bacterium | reverse complement strand
TTTTATCAATACAGGACAGGGACGCTTTTGCCCGATGTTTTTAAATGGAATCACAAACAGGTAAGAAATTATAATTATTCGCCTGATTTTTCATTTATGAACTTACGAATTGAAAAGGGATTTTACATAAAGAGAACAGGACTTTATCTCGGTGCTTACGTTTGGATTGAAAACCTATTTAACCGCGAGAATCTATTTTTTGTGAATCCTGCAACCGGTAAAGCTGACGATGATGGTTATTTATCCGATCCGATGTGGCAAGCTCAAATTGAAAGCCAAACCAATCCTGACTCTTTCAGGTATTTGTATAAACTTAGCGAAAAAAAACCTAATTATTATGGAAAACCTCGGATTGTAAGGGTGGGTGTGGTTATTAAATATTAGAAATGTATCTATTTCTTCCCATCGTAGGCCCATTTAATATAAATAGCACCCCATGTGAAACCACCACCGAATGCTGAAAGTATGATATTATCACCCTTTTTTAGTTGGTCTTCCCACTCGTACAGACACATTGGAATTGTTCCGTTAGTTGTGTTGCCGTACTTTTGAATGTTTATCATCACCTTTTCCTTTTCAAGTCCCATTCTGCGTGCTGTCGCTTCAATAATTCTTAGGTTTGCCTGATGAGGAACAAGCCAGGCTATATCTTTTGACTCGAGGTTATTTTTCTCCATTACTTCAACAGCAACATCGGCCATATTTGTTACCGCAAATTTGAATACCGCCTGACCTTGCTGATAAACAAAATGTTCACGATTAGCAACTGTCTCCATTGATGCCGGTTTAACAGAACCACCGGCTTTCTGATGCAAGTGAACTCTTCCCGAACCGTCAACCTTTAAAATGGAATCCTGAATCCCATAACCATCTTCGGAAGGTTCAAGCATAACTGCACCGGCAGCATCACCAAAGATTATGCAGGTTGTCCTGTCAGTATAATCCACCACAGATGACATCTTATCGCCACCTATTACCAGTACCTTCTTATAACCTCCTGATTCAACATATTTTGATGCTATATCAAGTGCATAAATAAATCCGGAACATGCTGCATTGACATCAAAACTAAAAGCATTTTTTATCCCGACTTTATCACTAATAATGTTTGCAGTAGCCGGATAAACCATATCCGGTGTTACAGTCGCACAAATAACCAGATCAATTTCATCAGGAGAAGTGTTTGTCTTTTTAAGTAGTCCCTTAACGGCTTCCACAGCCATATCGGAAGTGCCAAGTCCTTCACCTTTTAAAATGTGTCTTTCCTTTATACCGGTTCTTGTGTTTATCCATTCATCCGTTGTATCAACTAAAGTGGCAAGCTCGTTATTTGTGAGAACATAGTCGGGACTATACGCCTGAATTCCAGTGATTGCTGCTTTAATACTTGACATTGATTGAAAAGCTTAATTCATAAAAGGAATTTATCCCAGATTACTCAGCTACCACCTTTGAGTACACAAGCTGACCTTTATAATAGAGGTCCCCATCAACAAAATATCCTCTGTGATATTGGTGAACCTCACCAGTTGTCTGGCAGGTAGCAAGTGTTGGAGCGGTTGCTTTGTAATGGGTTCTCCTTTTGTCTCTTCTTTGCTTTGATATTTTTCTTTTAGGATGTGCCATTTTAATTTGTATTTATATTAATAATCTAATTTTATATTTTTCAGTTTTTCCCATCTGGGATCAATTTTATGCCTTTCGCTTAGCTCTTCAAGCTTTTTAAGTGCCTCAACATTGCATAAGCTAACTCCGTTCTCATCATCTTCATGCACATGCCTGATCGGCATTGCAAGTGTGATGTATTCATTAATTAGCTTGCTTATGTCAAGCTGATATTCCGAATCGGGAAGAACAAGTATTTCATCCGTCTCTTCATCTTTGCTTTCCCCAAATTTTACATAAAGAGTTTCATTAATGTCAACGGGATAGTCCAAATCTTCAAGACACCGGTCGCACTGTACAACAACATTTCCCTTTATTGAAAAATGAAGGATGATCATTCTTTCTTGTTTTTCAAGGCTAAGGCCTGTAATTAAGTTGCCTTTGCTGAACTCAGAATATTCAATTTCTTCAAAGAACTTATCGTTAATGTTAAAAGTGTACTTATGAATCCCGATACTTAGTCCCTTATAAGGGATAAAAAAATCTTTCAACGTCTTCAATTACAGGTACTTTAAATTAAAATCCAATCAATAAAACCAAGGCTTTAAAATTTGGGGTGCAAAAGTAGGAATAATATTTTGATTAACAAACAATCAATAAAATAATAATTTTTTACACGGCTGGTAATTGTATTATTTCTATTTTTGAAATATGGAAAAACTCAATTTACCGGAATACGATTTCAGGATAAGAAAGAGTGAACAGAAGTTTGAGATATTTGATGATTTCAGGAAGAAATTTGTAGCTCTTACTCCCGAAGAGTGGGTAAGGCAGAATTTTCTGATGTATCTGGTTAATGAAAAAGACTATCCTGCTTCTTTAATTGCTGTTGAGGCTGGTTTAAAGCTTTATAATCGCATTAAACGTACCGACATTGTGGTTTACAGTAATTTGGCTAAACCGGTTTTGATTGTCGAATGCAAAGCCTCGGAAGTTACAATTAGTCAGAAAGTATTCGATCAGATTGCAAGATATAATATGGTTCTGAAGGTTAAATATTTGATCGTTACTAATGGACTTAATCACTATTGTTGCTATCTTGACTATGAAAATAGTTCCATTAAATATTTAGAAGAGATACCCGATTATAATTATTTATTGACAAATACCAAATAATTTTGTACTTTTATGATCTTTAAATATTAAAAAAAGTCAGGACAATGGAAAATGGTATCATAACAATTGCAACATTAACATACTCAAGAGCTTTACTCATACAGAGCAGGCTCGAAAGTGAAGGAATAGGCTGTTTCCTTTCGAACAAAAATCTTATCCAGGCAGATGTGTCTGCTGGCGTGGAGGTCAGGGTTGCAGAAAAAGATGCTGAAAAAGCCCTTTATATTGTTGACGAGATGAAAGATGCTTTCGGTACAGGGAAGCAAAAGACAGTTGAAAGGTTAAAAAGTGTCAGGAGGATACTGGTTCCTGTTGATTTTTCTGACACCTCTATAAATGCCTGTTATTATGCAATCGGGCTGGCGCAAAAGTTAAAAGCGGAAGTAAAGCTATTGTATGCATATTTCAATCCGGTGATGACTGCCGAACCTTATGACGAAACTTCTACATATCAGATCGGACTGGAAAGGCTGGTTTTTAATCTTGAAAATGAAGCTAAAAAGCAAATTGAGGATTTAATTAAAGAGTTAAAGTCCCGGATTAAAAAAGAAGGGTTAAAACCTATAAAAATCACTTATGAACTTGACAGGGGCGTGCCTGATGATGCTATTCTTGATTATTGCAAGGAGTATAAGCCTGGTATGATAGTAATCGGATCGAGTGGAATGGGAGGGAAAATAGGTGATATAATTGGCAGTGTTACGAAAAGAGTTATCAGAAAAGCAACGGTTCCTGTTCTTGCTGTTCCCGGAAAATCAAAGTATTCCGGAGTAAAATATGGTGGCAATGTTCTTTATGCAACAAATTTTGATGATTTGGATTATCAGTCAATACGGATGCTGCTATCGTATGTTAAGCCATTTCAGATGAAAATTCATGTTGTTCATATTACCGAAGATGCTGAGAAACCACTGGTGAAGGCTAAGATGGAAGAGCTTAAAAGGTATTTTGCCGCAGAAAATGAGGAACATAAAATGATATTTTATATTGATGAACACGAGGATGTCCTTGCAGGCCTGGATGAATATATTGAGGATACAGGAATTAATCTGCTGGCACTTACAACACATAAGAGGGGTATGATCGAAAGGCTGTTCAATCCGAGCCTGGCACGTCAGATGTTGTTTCATTCAAATGTTCCGCTGCTTGTCTTTCACTCGTAAATAGTTGGGTAAAAGGCATCTTCAATGTGTTTTATTGTCTCTTTGCTCTGCTCTATAATTATTGAAATTATATCAAATCTGATTTCAGAATCTATCTCTTTTTGATTAACATATTTGTCGGCAGCCCTGACAAGAAACTTTTGTTTTCGCTCGGTCACAGCTTCTTCTGGTTCTCCGAAAAAGTCAGTACTACGGGTTTTAACTTCAACTATTACAAGAGTTTTGTCATCATAAGCTATAATATCAATTTCATCCCTTCCTGTGCGCCAGTTGCGCTCAATAATATGATAGCCTATGCCCGCAAGAAATCTTACAGCAATATCTTCACCTTTTTTCCCGAGAATGTTGTGTTTAGCCATTGAAAGTTAATTTGAATAATCCGGTATCGGCAAAGATAGTAAATTATGTCTAGTTTCCAGATGACTATTATTTGCTAATGGGTTGTAAATTAAGGTTACTACTAAGCAGGTGTATGTAATTGATATTCAATAGCCCCGTGCTTTAGCGCGGGGTAAAAAGTAAGAAAGTATTGCAGTTTTGGCAAAATTTTTGACAGCGTAGCCAAAAATTGTGACAAAACATGTTAATAATTAAGGTAGTTAGGTTTTTCATAGACTGCTGAGTAGTAACAAATTAAGAGATTTGCAACTATTTATTTTATTATTTGTGATTTTCATTGTCATATCATTTTGTGCGCTCTTTTTACGGGTCTCTTTCCTCGCAATGACAACAGATTTAAAGATTATTCATTTCCATATTACTTTTGTGTTTTTCAAGCCCGGGTTTTATTTTCTTAATATTACGTATCACTATATTTTATAATTTTGGCACCGAAAAATTCTGACAGATGAAAAAGATTAAACTTCACTGGCAAATTCTGATTGCATTAGTGCTCGGGGTTCTATTCGGGCTTTACTTCGCCGACTATGTTTATTACATAAGTTGGATGGGTGATCTTTTCCTTCGGGGACTCCGGATGGTTATTGTCCCACTGATACTTACATCCATAATATCGGGTGTAGCTAATATTGGAAATGCCGAAAATCTTGGTAGGTTGGGATTGAAGACAATGGGCTATTATGTTATGACAAGTATTATTGCCATTATAACAGGGCTCTTTTTTGTTAATATGCTGAAACCCGGTGTTGGTGCTGACCTTGGGTTTTCGCAAGAGGTTGAAGGAATTGCAGATTCAAGCCGCTCACTTGGTGAAACCCTGCTGAATATTATTCCAACCAATATTTTTGATGCTTTTTCAACCGGTAGCATGTTGTCGGTAATATTCTTTTCAATTCTTTTCGGATTTTTCATTACAAAAATCAAAGATAAGCCGCGAAAAACAATGGCAGACTTCTTTAATGCATCCTTTGATGTGATGATGAAGATCACGATGTTTATTATTAAATTTACTCCTTATGGAGTTTTTGGGATAGTTGCCTTACAGGTAAGTAATTCACCCGATTTTGGTGCTTTGGTGCAAAGAATGGGAATATATATGCTGACCGTAATACTTGCCCTTTTTGTCCATTTTGTTATTTCATTGCCATTATTAACCCGGTTTCTTGGACGAGTCAATCCGCTGAAACATTTCAGAGCAGTTTCAACGCCTTTGTTAACAGCTTTTTCCACATCCTCATCAAGTGCAACGTTGACATTAACTATGACTGCTGTTGAGTAAAATGATTGTGTTTCAAATAAGATAACCAGCTTCACACTTCCTCTCGGTGCAACAATTAATATGGATGGAACTGCACTATACGAATGTGTTGCTGCAATTTTTATTGCTCAGGCTTATGGTGTTGATTTGACTTTCTTCCAACAGATAATAGTTGTTATAACAGCATTACTTGCATCCATTGGGGCAGCAGGGATTCCAATGGCAGGGATGGTAATGATAACCGTAATTTTAACAGCAGTAGGCTTACCTCTTGAAGGAATAGGGCTGATACTTGCAGTTGATAGAATTCTTGATATGTTCCGTACTGCAACCAATGTATGGAGCGATAGTTGCGGTGCAGTTATAATTGCCAAATCGGAAGGGGAGCAGTTAAAGGTTTGATATGCCTAATTATCCTTTATTGAAAAGACTAATAATTATGTTACTATTTAGATAAATTGTTATACTATTGCATCAAAATTGTGAATATGTTGAAATTTCTTAAAAAAGCGTATCCTTTTAACAACGATTTAAAACACAATGCAAAAGTTGTATTTTTTATTAGCGTTATTGTAGGTGGCTTTTTATTTTTTTTTGAACCATTTAATTTTAATGAATTCAGCGATAACGAAAGAATAGTTATTGCATTAGTTATAAGCGTTATAACATTCTCAGTATTATCCTTTAATATGATAGTTCTTCCTTCGTTTATCAAGTCTTTTATGGATACGCAAAGATGGAATATTTTTAAAGAAATACTTTGGAATATCTGGTTATTGATCTCTGTTGCAATGGGATATTTTGTATATTTCAGGTTTAATCCAATCTTTGAAATAGCCCCAAACGATGCAATAAAAATTATTTTAATAAGTATTTTTGCAATATCAATCCTGGTTATATTAAACCAAAACCGGCTTATGAAACTTAATATTAATCAGGCGCTGACTCTTAACCAAAAACTATCTTCAAAATTGAATACAGGTCACAATAATGTATTTTTTGAGTCGAAATATAAAAAGGACTCAATATCTTTAACCGTTAATTCTATAAGGGTAATAAAATCAGCAGGGAATTACATAGAGATATACTATTTTGAAAATGGAGAAATGTCGAAGCATTTTGTAAGAAGCACTTTTGTATATGCCGAAAAATTACTGGAAAATTTTAACTTTATTTTTAGATGCCACAGGACATATTTGGTTAATACAAATTTTATAAAGGAAGCTGAAGGAGGTCCTCAGGGAGTTAAAATACAGGTTCAGGATTTGGATTTTTTAGTGCCGGTTTCGCAAAATTACATTACAAAATTGCAGGAAATCATCTAATTCCGACCTGCGTTCCTCCCTAATCATTTTTTTGTTAATTTCATTTTTGGTTGTTATCTAGCCTGTTAGGAAGAATATTTCGTCCCTAAAACTACAATTCAAAACTAATGAGACTTGTTTGCGTCTATTGATAACTATATAGATAAATATCGTTGTAATTTTGCCAAAAATAAATAAACGAAAAATGAAAGCATTACAAATTGGAGATATGACAGTACCAGTCCCGATTATTCAGGGAGGAATGGGTATTGGTGTTTCGTTGTCGAAACTGGCATCCGCAGTTGCAAATCAGGGTGGGATAGGTGTTATTTCGTCAGTTGGAATAGGAATGAGCTATGAATCAAAAGGGAAATATTCAAGAAAATCAAATCTAAGTGGGTTTGTAGGAGAAATACGAAAGGCAAAAAAACTGGCACCAAACAGAATATTAGGTGCAAATATAATGCTAGCCATAACTGACTTTGATGATATGTTTAAGGCTGCTCTTGACGAGAAATTGGATATTGTTTTTGTGGGAGCAGGATTACTTATTAAGAAGCCTGCAACACTCACTTTGGATGAGTTTGTAAATTCCAAAACAAAGATTGTCCCTAAAATATCATCGGCTCGGGCAGCAGAATTGACTTTTAAAGTCTGGGCTAACAGTTTTGATAGAGTACCTGATGCAGTTGTTGTTGAAGGCTCTAAAGCCGGAGGGCATCTTGGTTTTAAGAAAAAGGAATTGTTGGGAGAAACAAAATCGTTAATTGAAATAGTTAAAGAGACAAAAGAAGTTTTGCGGAAATATGAGGATAGATATTCGTGTAAAATTCCGATAATCGCAGGAGGTGGCATTTATACCGGTGAGGATATGTATGAAACTATTCAAGCTGGTGCAGATGCAGTAAAGGTTGGGACAAGGTTTGTTACAACTTACGAATGTGATGCTGATATGAAGTTTAAGATGCAATACATTAATGCTTCAGAACCGGAAGACGTGGTTATTATTGATAGTCCTGTAGGATTACCTGGTAGAGCAATAAACAATGATTTTTTAAAGAAAATATCAGCAGGAGAGAAAAGACCTGTTTCTTGTTCCTGGCAATGTCTGAAAGGCTGCGATTACAAAGAAATACCCTATTGTATTGCGGAAGCCCTCTTCAAT